>JACQLL010000038.1 GCA_016234025.1 Candidatus Pacearchaeota archaeon
GCACTATTCTCCCTTTTGTCGGCCAAAAAATTTCTTTTAAAGAGACCATATTTTACTCACGTTTTTCTTTTATAGTCCACCAATTTAATCTTTCGGTTTTCTGAAGCTTCGTGAGAAGCGAAGATTAGAGAACTTCGTTCTCATTATTTATTGGCGGGCTACGACAAGAACCCTCAATGATTACGGGTTCTTGAGCGCATCCAATAATTCAACTTTCAGAATTCTTGGTGTTAGTGAACCAACACCGAGAAACTTAGTTGGTTCACTATATTTAAGTTTAAGCATTTTTCTCAAGCGTCTGATAAAACAAGTTCACGAGCAGAGCGGTACATTTCAGGAGTTATGTGGTAAGAGTTCCCGCATTCAGGACATTTTAATTCGATGCCATCTTTTTCTTCATCTTCGAAAAAAACTCCTGCAACTCTTTGATTCAAATAGAAAAGGAATTTGCCTCTGTATTGTTGAGCACCAAATTTTTAGAAAGAGTGACAATGGCTCTCTCTGATTATCTCATTTTTTCTGTCTCCCCAAATAACAGGACTCTCACTTAACTCAATTGAACATCCGTCGTGGACAACAAAGTGTCCATTCTCGAGCCAGCAAGATCAAAAAGTCCTTGTGTTTGTTCGGGACTTTGGGATGCTCAAGATTGCAATAGTCAGCAATCTTGACATAATTCTCTCTTCTCCATCACAACCGCTCCCATCGAACTTCGTAATAAGTAACATCGTCTTCATCGTCGACAACTCCGATGAGTAAGTTCTTCTTCGTCGAATGTGCGACTCTGTTCTTCGCAGAAAAATCATGCCAGTTCAAGTTGTCTGCCTCGCGAACGGTGTACAAAATCCACCTTGCGTGTTCGTCGCCAGGTTTCACTCCTTTTTCATAGACCCTGAACTCCGCGCCGAATTTCAACGCTGTCTTGACAATATAACCTTTTCTTCTCAAGTCAGAAAAAACGGCGAACTTTGTCTCAATTTTTTTATCGACTCTTCTGAATTTTTTAACCAATGTTTCTTCACTTAAAATTTTCTTTCCTGAAGAAATGTTCATCTTTCTTTCTGAAAAAAGGAACAAAGCTTCGACTGCTGAATACTCGACCTTGCTGTTTTTTTTCTCGCCGAACCGTGACTTCTCGAAAAGCAAAAAGGCATCAGGCGAGGTTGAGCTAACTTTTTCTCCTGTTAGATAAGCGTTTATCATTGTCTGAAAAAGAAGAGAGATTATTTAAGTTTAAGGATTTTGCGAACGTGCTAACAATAAACACAAGAGACACTCTCTGCGTTCTTGTCAATATTTTAATATGATAACAGAATATTCTGGTCACTATGCGTGTTGCATAGCATTCTTGCTTAGAACATTTAACTATCGCCGACTGATTCGTCAATGAACCAAATAAACTCTCGCCTCGTCCTCGCTGTCTATAACAAAGCCGATGCTCGCGCATGCTATATATAGTCAACCAACTGAGTTCTTCGGTTAGTTTCGGTTGGTTGACTATTTATGGGACCAATTTGCGACCGAGAAATTAAATTTGTTCACTATAGTTTTCTTGCTTTTAATTGATGTTAATTATTAGGTGATTGACCATAATTGGCACCAAAAATAGTCAATTTGCATACTATTACCGACGGTAATTAATAACTAAAAGCTGTCTGCACATTATTTATAATGAAAACATCAGTTTATGCACACTTTAAGATTTGTAATGGCTAAAATCAAAAAAATCTGGTGCTAAAAACGGCTATAGCCCACCATCTTCCGACAATCAAACCTTCCTCAAAGAAAAAATAGCATTTGAATAAACAGAGAATTGTCCAAGATTTATTCCATCATCATTCGACGGAGACATATCAATACAGTCTCTGTCAAATTCTATAACATATCCTACAATTTTCTTCCCTTTCTCCTTTGAAAACATTTCAGAACCATAAGAATAAGGGTATCGCTCCAGTCGATTAAACTTAACACCTTTGAACAAGTTAACCTCAACTATATCTCCTAAATTTAAGCTAATTTTTCTTAACTCTTCACAAATGTCCATAACAATCAATAGATTAACTATTTTTAAACATTAGTATACAAACAAAACTCTTTTAAAACTCACTAAACATATCAAACAATGAGCCGTTTAAATTTCAGTTCTTCAGGAAGATTAATCTCAGTAGACAAACAAAATTTGAATTATTACGCTAAAAAACAAAATAACAAACTAAGAACATCTGAATCTTTGGAATTTTTAAAAGAGACAGAAAAAAAGGTAGAGAACATCTTTGAAAAAACTTTCTGGAGTTTACACAGAGAAAATTCTCCTCTTCAACCTCTAAAATTCTCAAATGGAAAGACACAGGAAGATGTTGTAAAAGAGATTCATGATTTAATCAGACAGGGAAACAGAATAATCTTTCTTCACGGCGTCTGCGGAACAGGAAAGAGCGCGATTGCACTCAATCTCGCGAGGATTTTCGGAAAAACGTCGGTAGTCGTTCCGGTCAAAGCGCTCCAGACACAATACGAAAAGGATTACACAGGCAACAAATATTTGCTAAAAACAGACGGAAAAAAAATGAAAATAGCAGTCATAACTGGAAGAGAAAACCATGACTCAATAATTTTACAGGGAGTTTCATGCGCGCATCCTCTTCTTCCTGACACAATTAAACTAACGGAAAAAAACCACGGAAAAATAATGGAGTACTACAAATCAAATCCCTTGATAAAAAACAAAAATCAAAACGACCCTGAAAAGTTAAAAAGAATCTCAATTGCTCCGGCAAATCCATACTGGAGTCCTATAATTGTCTCAGACTACGAAGCAAGTAACCTTACAGATGCAAAAAAATATGAATACATGGGATGCGATTCAAAAAAATATATCTTCTATCACAGAAAATCAGGATGCTCTTATTACGACCAATATCTATCTTATACGAAAGCCGACGTCATAATCTTTAACGCCGCAAAATATAGCTCCGAATTATCACTCGGGAGAAAACCTCTGACAGAGGTAGACATAATCGACGAGGCAGATGTTTATCTCGACAATCTGTTCGAGCAGTCAGAGTTAAACCTCACATGGCTTTCCAACGCTCTAAAGATTTTGAATATAGAAAGTCCTTCGGCTCAAAATTCAGTTTCTAAAATTAGAGAATTAATCTTATCGGAAGAAAAAAACAAGCAGGCCACGGGAATAAACGAATCACAAATTTTTAAAATAGAAGACACAAAAATTAAACAAATACTTAAGATATTAAACTCCGACGCAGAACTTCAGTCGGAAATTCTCATCGACGAACTAAACTACTCAAACAAAGCGTTGGAAGTGGCAAAAGAATTTTCAGAGTATTTGGAAGATGTCTATCTAAGTTATAGAAGAGAAGAAGAAAACCTTTTCGTCAAGCTTGTAAGCACAAACCTTTCTTACAAAATAAAAGACCTTCTATCAAAAACAAAAGCACTCGTCTTTATGTCAGGAACACTTCACTCAAAAGAAGTTTTGAAAAACATCTTTCAGATAGTGAACTACAAACTCGTCGAGGCAGAAACTCTCAATCCCGGAAGTATTGAAATTATAATGACAGGAAAGGAAATTGATTGCAGTTATTCAAACTTAAAAGAAAATCATTCAAGAGAGGATTATTTATCATCGCTATCGGACTGCGTAGAAAAATCAATTTCTCCGACGTTAATTCACGTTCAGGCATTTAATGATCTTCCTTCAGAAGAAGAAAAAGCGAATGTAAGAAAAAACAACTTAATGTCAAGAGAAGAATTATACACAAGACAAAGCAGAGACAGATTCGGGAAAGAGGTTGAAGATTTTAAAACAGGCAAATTCCAAAATCTCTTCTCGACAAAATGCGCAAGAGGCGTAGACTTCCCGGGAAAAACATGCAATTCAATAATCTTCACAAAATATCCGAACCCAAACATAAGAGACACTTTTTGGAAAGTAATTCAAAAAACTCGCCCGGAATATTATTGGCAGTTTTATAAAGACAAAGCGCGAAGAGAATTCCTGCAACGTCTCTTCAGAGCAATACGCTTCAAGGACGACCACGTCTATGTTCTCTCTCCGGACATCAGAGTCATTAATGAAGTCAGAAAGATACAAAATTCTGCCGGAAATAATATTATTTACAAGATTTAGATAAAACTCATAAGCAATAAAGAAAAGCAGCAACTGCTATCGTGAGCAGGAAATTCCTAAAAAGTAAAAACTTATAAACCATATTTCTCAAACTCTATCATGGATATAAGAACAATTGAGTCAGGAAAGTATAACACTATCTTAGCAGATACATTGAAGAAACAAAAGCTATTTGAAAAACCTGACTGGTCCGACTTTGTTAAGACATCAACTCATAAACAACGCCCAAGTATTGAGGACGATTTTTGGTTCAAGAGAGCGGCAAGTATTCTTAGACAAATTTATATAAAAAAAATCGTCGGAGTCGAACGGCTAAGAACTCGCTACGGCGGTAGAAAAAACCGAGGCACTAAACCTCCGGAGTTCAGGAAAGGCGGCGGCAAAATAATCAGAACGATTCTTCAGCAGGCGGAGACAGCAGGACTTGTGGAAAAAATTAAAGGCAAGCCATCAGGAAGACAACTCACAGAGAAAGGGACAAAACTTTTAGAGAGTGTGGCGAAATGAAAACTTACCAAAAAAAAGTTAAACTATCTGTCGAAGGACGAAGAACAAAATGGGCTCCTGTCTGGGCAGTCCTACGAAAATTCGGTCAGGGAAAAAAAGTCCATATGTCGCGCATAACAAAACAAAAGCGACATTGGAGGCGAACAAAACTAAAAATAAAACCAAGGAGAATGAAGAAACAACATCTGGGTTAAAATGACGATTACAAATCGAGATTATCATGTATCAGGAGAAAGGAGCAAGCTATTTAGAGAGAGATATGAAAATGAATTCAGAATAGTCGATAAAATTGAAGGCAAAGATGGGGGCTTAGTTTTGAATTATTCAAATCCTCCTTTAGTTGTAGCTCTTTTTAAAGAAGGTACTCCTGCGGTACAGATTGTTGGAGATTCCGGTCGTATTGAAGAAGCAGTTTTGGCTTTAGAACGAGTAACAGGAGTTATATTGGAAGAGGTTTTCGAGAAGGAATAAAATGGCAGTCGCATATAAAGTTGAACAAGGCGAGGGGAGTATAGAAATCGGACAATCAGGAAAAGTTCCGTCTGACTTAGTAAAGTTTGTATACTGCAGTCGAGATAGAGCAGAGATATATCACGTTGTCGATTCAACTTTATTGCAAACCAGACAGAAGAACGAATTATATTGGCAAGTTGAAGCCAGAAAAGATAACATCGCGAGAGGCAACGCTGAAAAATTGGCAGAATATTTAAAAGTTAAAATAACAGAATTGACAGGATAAAATGGCAAGAAAAGAAACTTATTCATTTGGAAAACGTGGAAGTTATGATTTAATAGCAAGAGAAGTACAAGGAGGTTCATCGCGAGAAATAGAGTACATTGGAACTTTATCCGACAGTCATTTAGACTGCGGTTTTATTGTTCTGCATCACATTGACGGTGCCACCATTTTAGTACATGAATATTTAGGAGCGCAAAGAACCTCTGCAATCACAATAGCAGGCGAAGAAAAACAACGCGAATCTGTTATCTCCTTGCTTGAAAAAATAACAGGAGATAAATTAACCAAAACATAATGGCATCTAAAACACAAACACCCAAAGTCGAATTAGAAAGAGAATATGTCATCCCATTAAGAAACGAATGGCGAAAAGTCGCGAACTACCGAAGAACAGGCAGAGCGGTGAAGGAAATAAAAAAATTCATCGCAAGACACATGAAAGTTCCTGATCACGATATAAACAAAGTCAAGCTCGACATTTATCTAAATCAGGAGGTCTGGTTTAGAGGAAGAAAAAAACCGCCTGCAAAAATAAAAGTAAGGGCAAGGAAAGAAGGAGAAATAGTAAAAGTAGAATTAGCAGAAATGCCTGAACACTGGAAGTTTGAAAAAACAAAACACGAAAAGCGTCACAAATCTGTTGAAAAGCCAAAAGAAAAACCTTTGGAAGAGAAACCTCAGGAAGAAGAAACAGGGGAAAAGAAGGAAGAAAAAGAAAAAGCACAATCTTCTGCAGAAGCCAAATCGCTTCAGGCAGAAAAACAGGCAAAGGAACAGAAACACACGACGAAAGCAAAGGAACCGGGGTATCACAGACTCGCACTTAAAAAATAAAGAGATTGCCTAAAATTTTGCGATCCCATCGTCGCTTCGCTCCTTCGCAGCAAGCTGCGGGGTATTCGCAAAATTTTTCGCTTCGCGACCAGCAATCTCTAATTCTCCATTTGGAAACGCAGCAAGCTGCGGGGTA
>JACQLL010000039.1 GCA_016234025.1 Candidatus Pacearchaeota archaeon
AACTTGCTGACGGCAAGTTATCATCTTCGGTATTTTATGCCAGCTTATCCTCGACGGTTTCAAATATAGACCACCAATTTAATCTTTCGGTTTTCTGAAGCTTCGTGAGAAGCGAAGATTAGAGAACTTCGTTCTCTTTATTTATTGGCGGACTATATCAAAAAGACTGTCCAGGAAACTTAAGACGACTTTATCTCGACAGGATATTCTCTCCTGAAAGATTAACAAACTTAGAGAAGAAACCTTTGAAGAAAGTTCCTAAACTCATATGTCCAAAATGCAAAGAAGAACTCGGAACGCCTTACGTCTATAAAAAAGAAAATCGGAAAGCGTTTAAACTCTATCAGGACGCTCTGGTTAAACGGTTGGAAAAATCAAAAAGTCTTTGTGTTCACCACGGACTAAAGTCTGTGGTTTGCGTGAGACTTTTGGATGCTCAAGATGCTCATCCACGCACTGAAGTGCGTGGTTTTCGCAAAGCATCTTGACATAAATAGAAAGGGATTTGAATCAAAGAGAAAATTATCTATTAATTGCATATCCTATTCCGTATCCGACTGCATATCCAAAAATATTCAGAAACGCTCCTACTCCTCCACCTATTATAGTCATAACAGTTTTTCCAGGTTGCTCTGCACTAAGAATACCACTTGGATTTACTTTGTTACGTGCAACCTTTGCACTAATACTCCTACTTAGATTTACTTTGTTACGTGCAACAAGTGTTTCAATACCTGTAGTTATTGCTGGTGCAATTAAACTTGCATCTCCACCACTTGCATGACTGTAGCCCACATAAATGCCTGTTCCTAAACACGCAAATCCAGCTAAATCTATTAAACTCATTTTAGGACACATTGTAAGACCAATATTTTTTCTTTTACCATTTTACAAAATTGATATTATCTAGTTTATAAATCTTTCGATGCTGTAATAATTTTAAAGTAGATACTAATAAACTCAAAGCTCTGAATTATATATCTTGGTTGCTCACTTTATTCGCCCAATAGAAAAATTCCAAATTTACTATTTCGTTTCTTCTTTCCTTGATCATGCAGCATGACAAGAGGATAAATAAATGATTTTTATTTTTTTATTTTAAGCTTTGATGTTTTTCGATTGGAAAATAATAGATTAATTGGTTTGGGATGTTGCAGTTGTTCACAGCAAAAATGTAAGATTTTTCAGAGAATTTAATCAACCACCCAACTGCAGCAAGCTGATGAGGTATTTCACTCGGTTACGTAAACAAGTTCCGGAGACCTCAAACTAAATAAGTTCGAGACGAATATCCTAATTATTATTTAATAACGACGATAATTGATAATAAATATCTGCCGGACATTAATTGCAATTAGAAATCATCATTTATTGGTATTTTAGAACTTGTAACCATTGAAGATTAAAAAATTTAGTGCAATTTGTCTAATCGCCTAATCATTTAACTGCTTTCTCGAAATACGAAATATTTGTCTCAATCGCCTTGCATGCCTGAACGAGAATTTCTTTCGCCGACATGTTGCCGTATGACTCAATGACTAAAATAATCTCATCAGAGTCCTTGAATGCATCTTTGTCAATTTGTTCAATTTTGTTAATCTCCGAATCGTTCAAATCGCAGAACCATTTTGTTCCCTTCTTTAAAGCTCTAATTAATCCTGTTGACTTCTCGACGATTCTATCAATTTGCGGCGAGGATTTGACTTCCAAGACGTATCTGTAGTAACAAAGTCCAGGAATGTATTTAGCGTGTTCAATTCCTCTGCCGAGAGTTGCCGTCGCTATCAGTTCAAGTTTATGATTATCTCCGAGAATTGTTATAGGTATTTTGTCGTGAACAATGCTTGCGTTTCCTTCAAGGTCTTTTGCGTAAACAACGCAAGGTCCTTTTTTCGAAAGTTTCATATCAATTTTTGTTTTTTCAGACATTGCCTTTTCTGTCTTCAGAGGAATCAAGCCGATTCTATGCGCAACGACTTCGTCGTAAAGAGCGGAATCGTTTTTGAATATTTCGACTTCATCGACGGCAAGAACCGGAATTTCAGAAAGGCTTCTTCTTATTGCGTTCGCTAAAGAGACGTTTGCCTCCATTCTCAAGACGAGTTTTTCCTTTGTGTTCTCTACGACTTCCATTTTCTAAATTTTTCTCCTTTCGTCAAAATGCTGGACAGTTGCCAAAATTGTTTTTGCTTTCGCACGCAAATCATCGTAAAACAGTCGGCCTTCATATCTTTGCAAAATAGAACCCGCTCTGCTCTCTCTCTCTCTTCCGTGCTACTTCCAAGTTGGATAGCATCAGATAGTTCATCAAATACAAAATCTGGAGTTCTTTCATTTTTTTGATAATTTTTTGTCATTTTCATTTTCATCTTTGTAAAAGTTGCTTTAAATAATTTGTTCTTGCAGGTTTAACAATGTAATTTCTGAAATTTATCAATTCTTCCTCACTCATTGCATCTCCCTGAATAACTAAGAAAGATTCATCTGAAACGAATGTTCTAAGTTGGACTGATTCATTTTCATCTGTTATCTCAAAGTAGTTTATGTATGCACACTTGATTCCTCCTTCTTTTATAACTCTCACGCTCATCTTTTTTCCGACCATTTTAGAGTAAATTCTTCCTGCCTCATCCGCAACATTTTTTGGATGTTTTATTGGAGGTGTTAAAATAGCAAAAAAGATTCCTCCTAATTGTTGATCTTGCTGGATGATTCCATCCTTAACTTCAATATCCACAACAATTATATCTTCTATCATTTCATGCTTCGCCTCCCGAAATATTCTCTGATAAATAATTTATAAACCTTATGAATTCTTTCCTGGTTATTTTTCCTCTTGCTATTTCTGCAAGATCTCTTCTTTTAGTAGAGCGTGATACATCATCGATTACATACAAATGTGCAGTTCCGTCTTTTTTTAATTCGTAATATGAGTATGGAACCTCTTCATCGCCTTCTTCATCACCTGTCAATTTTTGAGAAGATATTGCTAAGTCAATGCCTCTTAAATCTCTATACTTCTCTCTTACAAAATTTGCGAAATCTCTTAGCGTTTCAGGCGAATTTGAAAATAATGCAATAAATGTATCCCTATCTTTTCCATCAACAAAGAATTTCGCGCCGCTTTCTACTATGTATTCCATTATTTTAAATTCTATCATCTTAAGCTTTGCCCTCTAACAAAGTTGAAGGTTCCAAATTTTTGGTCGTCCAATTAAAATATTTTTCAACCCTCTCTTTGGTATCTTCGTCCATGATTGAAACACAATCAGAAAGTTCAGAACTCTTTCCTATCCTTCTTAATTCCCTGCCGGCAAAAGAACCAAATGCTTTTAGACAACTCTCGTCATGTTCAACCTCTAATGCTTTTCTAAAAGAATCAACAGTTCTTTTTACGTCTCCTAATTTCGCGTAAGTTCTGACGACGAATGGAATTCCTAAGTTATGATATTCTAAAAATTCAGCGAACCTAAAAACTTCGTCATTTCTATGCCCAATGTAACCAATCATACCTCCAATAGCAGAGAGCACGGGTTCTCCGTATGGTAAATCAAATGGTTTTTCTATATGTCTACTGACTACATGGTAAGCCGCAATAGATAAGTTATCAAAGGCATCATGTAGGGGAAACCCTCCGACGTCAAATGCTAAACAAATTGGAGTGTTTTTTGGAAAGTAATCTTTCTTTGTGCTATTAAATAACTCCAAGGCAGACATTTTAGGAACTCTGGATAAAACACGATTGGTCTCTTTGATTATTGCATCGATAACTGGATGATTACGAGGAAGCATTTTCAGGCAATCGAAAACACTAATAATTGGCATAACATCAAGATGTGGAGAACCACTTTGTCGTTCTCTCTTTTTAGATAGGTGTTCAAAACTATAGCCATTGAAAATTTTTCCGACGATTTTTTTGCTTTCATCAGCAGAATATGTGAGAACTTCTTCCGGGCTATATTCAACAGGTTCTCCTCTGATGGTTACATTTGATAAGTTTTTTGTTGTTTCCATTTTGTTATTATGAATTTTCGCATTTTAAATGTTTAGTTGCCTCTTTTTTCCTGCCGCGCTCTTTCATAATCATTTAGATAAATCATAACACGAGCATTTTCAAACATTTCACCAAAATAGGATTGTTCACGATGTTTCATAAGAACTTCTTTTATTGCTCCTCGATAATTATCCTCTCTGCTTGCCTGCATTAACTCCAAAAACCAAGACAGAGCATCTTCTTGTCTTTCTAATTGTCTGTCCATTTCTCTTTCATCCATTTAAACTCTCCTGCCTCTCCTTCCGCCTTTCTTCTTCGGACCTCCGCGAGGATATTTTGTTGAGTCCATTATGCTTATTATATCGAATCCGCTTTTGCCTAAACTTTTTATCGCGGCGTTCGCGCCCGGTCCGCCGCCTTTTCCTGTCTGACCTTTCATTCTGATGTAGAGTTTTGTAAAGCCGAGATCTTTCGCTCTTTCAGAAGCACGCTTAGCAGCGAACATCGCAATCGTCGGGTTTGCTTTCAGGCGGGAATGTTTTGTCACCATTCCTCCCGAAATTCTCGAGATAGTATTCCCTGCCAAATCCGTTATGTGAATTATCGTATTATTCGGTGAACTAGAAATGTAAGCGATTCCGATTCTCTCGTCTTTCTTCTTCGCTGTTTTCTTTTCTTCTTTTTCTGTTTCGACCTGTGTCTCCATTTCTATCTCTTCCATTATTCGATTTTCTCCTTAACTTCTTCCGTCATATCCTCATTTTCAGTTTTTGTCTCTCTTAATTCTTTCGGAGATTTTAATTTTTCTTTTTTTGTTATTCCTTCTTCGAGTGCAATCGGAACTAAATAAGCCGGAGAGTCGATTACTTTTCCATTTACCAATATTTTTTTGTGAACTACCATCTGTCTTGCCTGTCTGGTTGTGTTTGCGACACCTTTGCTTGCTACTATTGTGGACAATCTTCTATCTAAGATGTTCTCGACTTTTAAATCCAGAACATCGACGACAGAATTTATATTCAGCCCAATTGCTCTTAGCTTGGAAAAGAAAACTTCTTGTTCTTCCAACGGCGCTCGTGCGAGTTCCTTCGCTCTTCGCCTAAAATAATTAACGATAGCCAGCGTCTTCCATATTTCTCTTTTATTTTTCAAGCCATATTTTTCTTTCAGCACGTTTTCTTCCTCAATTCTTCCAGCTTCGAAAATCTGTTTCGGTTTAACGTAGTTTTTCTTTTTGCGTATCATGTTTTTATAAGTCCCTCATACGTCTTACCATCAGTAATAATAAAGACATTATATTCTGGATGTCGATTGCCTATATCCTTAATTATTCCTTTCAAATATGGTGCGCTGCCGTTGCCAACAATTATTCTTTCTCCAGTATTATTATTAATCGTTACAGCAAGAAGTGTCCCATGATGTAGTTCATCTAATAATTCTTGATTATTTGAAACATATACTCTTAATCCTTCAAAGATTGTTTCTTCCAATTTAACGATTTTTCTTTCAAAACTCATCTTATTCCCTCCAACTTATTATTCTCCAATATCCTCGAGAAGACCTCAATAAATCTATTTAAGTCGTCTCTGTTTCCGCAATATCTTTCTGTTACAGGAATATTTTTATCTAAGCAAAATCTATAAAAACCTTCCTTTAGTATGACGGTCTCCCTGTCTATACGAGGCGATTCATCTACGATCTCACCGTATAGTATCACTACTTCTGTCGAGTCAATCGGGAGAAAGCCGACGTGAATCTCGTCGTCGAAAAAACTTGCTCCATCATGAGCATAATGCGGGCGATATTCTCCAGCCACGATTGTCCTCACTATACCATCTCTGCTTAAATTTCCTGTTGCGACTTTTTGTTCTATCATTTGTAATTATCTCTAATCCATTTAATCGTGTGCCCAAACATCTTGTCTATCTTTCCTGATATGTCTGCGGGAAATGTCGATTCAAACTCCGCTCCTGCTATCCTGCCAACTAATCCGGAAAAACCGACTACGCATCCACCGGGCATTTTTTTATTCTCGTATCTTTTTTCCATTAATGGTAATATCGGCTTTCCAAGTTTTACTAATTCATCTGCCGGAGGATTAAAAACATACGTGTCCATATAACTGCTAACCTGCTCTTCACAATATCTTTCCCATTTCTCCGCTGCTGCTTCAAATTTGTCTCTTAAATCTTGTGTCATTTTTTCTTCCTCACTCTGACTGCTTGTCCCTTTTTCCTGAAGTGCGAGCGCGTCCTTTGTCCTCTGACTGGTAACTTCGACGTGTGTCTCACTCCCTTGTAACTTTTTATTTTTTTCAATCGTCTAATATCAAAGTCCTTTTTCATCTCAAGAGAACTTCCGATAAAATGCGCACTCTCTGCTGTTTCAGGATCTTTCCGACGATTCATCATGAAATCTTTTATCTTCGGAGCTTTCAAAAATTCTTCAATTTTCTTAATTTCGTCTTTGCTTAATTCAGCGACTTTTTTATTTCTCGGAATTCCTACTTGCAAACAAACAACGTTTGCAATCCCCCACGAAACCCCTTTAACTTTTGTTAAACCTGCGTAAACATTCTTCGAGCCAAACATATCGTAGCCCGCGATTCTGACTAAAACTTCGTCTCTGCTCTCTTCGATTCTCTTCGGTTTTTTTTCTGTCTGAACTTCTTGTTTCATTTTATAGCCTCCTGACCTGTTTCCATCTCGAATCTTATATTATGACGCTCGCATTTGGGATAAAGCCCGTAACGATTTAAGTTATCTTTTCTATTTGTCACTTTCTCTCTCCTTGTTTTTGTCTGTCTTGAAGCGAGGTAAGTTGTTCGACTATTCTTCTGCTTATTGAAATTTTTTCACAAAGGTCTTTTAATCTATTTTCTTCTGACTCAAGTGAGGTGTCTACGTTTTTAACATCTACATTGTGAAGTGCACAATATATCAAAATATCAAAAAGTCCTTTTTGCTTTCTGCGGACTAAAGTCCGCAGTTTGCGAGGACTTTTGGATGCTCGAAGTGTTCCTCGCACTAAAGTGCGAGGTTTGTCAAACACTTCGACATCACAAACCATTGGGCGGTACTCTTGTTCTTCTAAGATTCTTCCGTATAAAGAAAAACCTTCGGGAAATAAATGCCCTGCGGCAAAGGGTAACTTCTCATGAAAAACGTAGCCATATTGTTCACTTGTTTGATCATCGTTAACACTGAAAGGACGCTTAGAAAATGCATCTAAATACATACTTGGTATCCCTTGTTGTGTTGGTAATGCCATATTATCTCTCTTGTGCCTCCTTCAATAATCCCATATGTGCCAAATAAGTATTCTCTGCTGTTCTCAAAAAAGCAAGAGTCTGTGCGTGATTAGAGGGATTGTTTTGTGCAACAGATTCGGCAATCAAATCATTAATCCCATTATACCATGCTTTAGCGCAGGCCAACTTTTTATTTGCTCTTTCAATATTTTTTTCTCTTACGGCTTCTCTAACGCAAACACAAGCAGTGCTCAAATTAGCAAGGTAATTTTCAACTTTACCCAAAATAGTGTCTTGAATTTGTACCATCATCTCACAAACAGATTGAATCTTTGTCTCTCTGTTAATTCCTCCATGAATCTTTTCTCAATTGCTTTCCTAGGATCCGGAACGCTTTTGACTCTGCTCTTGATTTCTTCAAACGATTCAAACGATTTTTCTTTTCTCGCTTCCATTATTTCTTTTGTGTGTTTTTTTCCAAAGCCAGGCAGTAATTCAAGTTGATGCAGGCGCGTGTTTATCGCCTGAGCGTTGTTGAAAAAATCAACAAACTCCTTTTCTCTTTCCGACACAACTCCTTCGATAAATTCCTGCAACTGCATCTTCGCCGACTCCGTCAGTTTCTCTCTGTGAAGTCGCCCGCTTATGTAGTATATCTTATCTCTTTTTTCCGGGCCTATGTAAACTTTTTCTTTCGCAGAGAGAACGACTCCTTTTCTCGGAACAAGCTCAAGCAAAGAGAAAGATTTAACCCCAATAGCTTGCGCTATTGAAAACCCTGGTCTTTGGGGATACCCGTATGGAAGGTAGTCCAGAACTACCGCGTAATCTTCTTTCTCTGTCATGTTCAATACCTCTTAACGATTTCAAGTATCGCATTTGTCTCCTCTTCGTTCAAGCTGACGTCGCTGAATACCTTGTTCAACTCTTCGGCATCTCTCGGAAGAAAATCAACTATCTTTACAATGTTCTCTGTTTTTATTTTGTGGTTCCCGAGTTTCTCTATTTCTTTAGATAATTCTTCTGCTTTTTTTTCATTTAACTTTGTGAACTTTTTTAGGTATTGCTGAAGTTGGTGCGCCTCTTCAATTTTATCGACTATAACTTTGACTTCTGACATTGCTACTGGTTGTTTTGCGAGTATTGTCATTTTATCTTTCCTCCGTCTTTGTTCTTTCGCATTTTAGATTATTTTGATGGCAAGCAAGGAATAATTTTTCTCTAGCATCAGATAAACTATCTTCTCTTCCTATTATGCCTGCTATTGTACGTGTTCCGTCCTCATCATCAAAAACTAGCGTAGCTCCTCCCTCATGATGATATACATCTCTACTTGTTCTGGAGAATCCATAAGCTCTTGTTTCTTCGAATGCTCTTCCTAAGGTAATCGACGGCATTCTACCAGTGCTCCTTGTTTCAATTTGGTAAATCTCAGATAGGATTGTCATTTTATATTTCCTCGTTGTCTTGATTCTAAGCGTGATTCAACTCTTCTCATCTTCCCGCCCAATAGACTACTCCTTTCTACAATTAATACCTTTCCTAGATACTCCTCTGGCAATTCCATGTATAACTGAGAGTAATCACTTCCCGTCTTAACCACTCCTTCTGTCGGGTGAATTACTAAAAATTTATCCTTTGCTGCCTCTATCTCGTCAGGATGTTCAAAGGCGTAATTCCTTGCAGGCACTGCAACTTGATCTACCCAGCGCCCGAGATATTTTGTTCCTGTCATTTTACTCTTACCTTCCTTTCTTTTAATTGTTCTTCTAAACGCGATAAAGTTTCTCTTGCTAATCTTATTTTAAAGAGAGCTTCATCTGAGATAAAAAAATCATCTGTTAAAAATTCCTGAACAGGAACGTTATTTTCTTGACAGTGATTGTATAATCTTCCCTTTACTACTAATGAA
>JACQLL010000040.1 GCA_016234025.1 Candidatus Pacearchaeota archaeon
CCAAATTGTCAGTTGCTACACCGAGAACCTTTTCTGCTTTGCGCAGGTTCTCGGGGCCGTCAAGAATGCAACTGTCAGCATTCTTGAGGTATTCGAGAGAACAAAAAACAATGGAGAAATATTTTGGTCTCTCGTTATAGCCATATCTCGATAAGTTTACAGTATCTCAATCTATTCTTTCAAAAAATTATCTGGAACTTTGTTTATAGAGTGTGGTAGTCAATTCATAAGAGCTGCTTATACCATTTATTCTGACGCCTGAATAATCAATTACTGCAAAATCCGCTCTGGCTTTTCTGCCTTCTCTCCTAACAGACAAATACGCCCTGTTTTCGGCAGAACCAATTCCCTGAAAAGTAACAGCTTGCACAATTGCATGCAGCAGCCCTCTCGGAACCGAAGTAAAAGTTGTTCCTACTCTTGTGCCGTTGATTATCCTCTCCTCTGCATCATTTCTTGTCAGGATTGGAAAGCCCCAAACCACCCTCGAAGTCGGTTCAGTTCTTGCCACAAGACGTTCATAATCTCTCATGAATTGTCAGAATACAATGAATATTTAAATTTTCTCGTTCTCGTTTGTCTAATTATCTCATTTTTCAAATCCTCATCCTTCTCCAAAAATTATCTCATGCTCAATTTTCTCTCTCAAATCTTCTTGCGTCGCAGTAAGTTTGCATTCGTCACAACCGTTACCGAAGATAAAGCCATTGCAATCTCGGCAATCACCGGATGCAAAACTCCTGCGATGGCTAAAGGAATTGCAACAACATTATACGCAAACGCCCAGAACAAATTTTGTTTTATCTTTCTGAAAGTCGCCTTTGACAAATTAATTGCCTGCACGACTCCGACAAGAGAACCCTTAGCCAGAACAATATCTCCTGCTTCAATTGCAATGTCTGTTCCCGTTCCCATGGCAATGCCGACGTTGCTCTGCTTCAAAGCCGGCGCGTCATTAATGCCATCGCCGACAAATGCAACCATCCCTTCTTTCTGCAGCTCTTCGACTTTTCTCGCTTTATCTTCAGGAAGGACATTCGCAATAACTTCATCAATCCCAACTTGAGAAGCGATAGCCCTCGCGGTAACCTCATTGTCCCCGGTAATCATAACACTCTTGAATCCTCCCCTGTTCAATTCCTTAATCGCAGAAACAGAATCTTCCTTAACAGCGTCGGCAATTCCAATAACTCCGATAGCTTTTTCATTTTCAGCGACGACAATCGCGGTAAAACCCTTCTCCTCAAATTTCTTTATCATTGCTTTAAACTCATTGAGAGAAATTTTCTTCTCTTCCATCAACCTCGTGTTCCCGATTGTAATTTTTTTATTTCCAATGTTCCCCTCCAAGCCGCGACCTCTCAAAATTTTAAATCCTTTAACTTCTCTATATTTTTTTAAACCGGCTTTAGCAACAACCGCCTTAGACAAAGGATGCTCTGACAATTTTTCCAAACTCGCGGCAATCTCGAGCAAATATTTTTCTCCGACCTTAGAATAAATATCCCTGACCTCCGGCTTTCCTTTGGTTATCGTCCCTGTCTTGTCGAAAACAACTATTTTTACTTCCTTCATAGTTTGTATCGCCTCTCCCTTTCTGATTAAAATTCCTCTTTTAGCACCCATGCCGGAGCCGACCATTAACGCCGTCGGCGTTGCCAAACCCAAAGCACACGGACAGGCAATAACCAACACTGCAATTCCAACGCCAAGCGATCTGCTCAAGTCACCCGTGAAAATCCACCAATTCAAAAATGTCAAAACCGCAATTACAAGAATAACTGGAACGAAAACACCGGTGATTTTGTCGGCCAATTTTTGTATCGGCACTTTCGTGCTTTGCGCCGACTCAACTAACTCAATAATGTGCGCGAGAAAAGTGTCGCTTCCAATTTTCGTTGCTTTAACATACAAAACTCCGTCTTGATTTATCGTCGCCCCAATTACCAAACTTTTAACCTTCTTGTCAGAGGGTATTGATTCCCCAGTAACCATTGATTCATCGACGGCACTTTCGCCTTTCACAACAATTCCGTCAGTCGGAATTTTTTCTCCAGGCTTGATAATCATAGTATCCCCTACCTTCACATCGGAAATTTCAACTTCAATTTCTTTATTGCCTCTTAAAACTCTTGCCTTCTTCGCTCCCAACTCCAAAAGTTTTCTTATTTCTTGCGACGCCCTTCCTCTTGCTTTCGCTTCAACGTATTTTCCCGTCGTGAAAAAAGCCATAATCATTGCGGCAACTCCTGAATAATCCAGGACAACTCCGAAGAAGGCAAATATTCCGGTGAGATATGCAATGACCGTTCCCAAAGCAATCAGAGAGTCCATGTTAAAGTAAAAAGTAAACAAGCCCCTGACTCCGCTTTTGATTGTGTCCCAACCGAAAATGAAAACAACAGGAAAGCCGACTGCTAAAATAAAAATTGAATTAAATGGAGGCTGTATGACTAAGATATCGAAAAATCTTTCAAGCAACATTAAGACTGCGATAGGAATTGTGAAAATCCACGACCAAAGTAGTTTAGTTTTCCAACTCGTTATTTCGGAGTCCTCGACGGGAGATTCGTGATGTTCGTGTTGGGAGGTCATTTTCTATCTAATAAAACCTCCATGAACTAAACAACGATATACTATTTTATTTTTGAAAAGTATCGATTCTTCACCAGAAAAATTTCCGAGATCCCCATCAAAAGAAAATTTGTAAGTCCATTCTCCATAGGAAAAATATGAAGGGCCTCTTACTGGCACATTATTTTCATAATCTTGCATTAACGCCTGCCTCAAAAAATCATAAACCTCTTTCTCGTCTATTTCTTTATCAATAATAAAACCAAAATAATTTGCTCCCCAGATTGGCTTCTTCTTTTCATAGATAATTTCTTCTCCAATAAAATCTCTTCCTCCAAAGTAAGTATCGTGATAAATTAAATCTCCCTTCTCAAAATGATAATCTTCAGAATTTAACCTAGACGATTCAACTTTGGAAGCATTTTTATTGGCATAAGTATTCTTGTTCGCCTTACTCAAGAAATTTTTTATCTTAGATGTCTTGTCTATACTCTCCATCTTTACTCCTTCCTCGCTAAAATAAAATAACATGTATTATGATAAAAACTCTGTCGTCTTAAAATATTAAAATTAGTTCTAAGCAATGATTCCAGAGTCCTCTGAGAAGAGTCTATAGTCGTAAGTTGCGACGGCTCACCAGCCACTTTTAGTAATTTTAATTCGTCGTCGCTCAGCGTTAGACGTTCTTTAATCGCTTTTCTGCTCTCTTCACCAGTTAATTCTCCCCATCTTTGCATATGTTCGCCTTCAAAACCAGTTACTACAAATAATCCTCCTTGCCTCAAAGCTCTATAAACACCTCGGCTTATAATATCAATATCATCAAAATAAGCCATATTAGACGCGCAAAAGACTCCATCAAATTCTTCATTATAATCCATATTTTGTGCATTTATTAAAACAGGATGAAATTTAGAAGAGCCAATTTTTCTTCTTACATAATCTAAACTTTTTCGATTTATATCAATACAATAAACAAGCTTCCCCATCTCAACTAATCTCTTTGCAACATTTCCAATTCCAGTTCCTAAGTCTAATATTTTGTCTTTTCTATTTAAAGCATTTGCTATTATCTCGGTTTGTTCTCTATCAAAATTTGTAGAACTCCAAATCTTATCAAACAATTCAAATCCCCAAACTTCGTAAATAGGTTTCATTTCATTCCACCCTCGCCACTTTATACCCAACTCGTGCAACAGCTTTCTTCAAATCATCGTCGGAAACTGAATCATCGCATTCTACATTTCCTTTCTTCATCATCAGACTCACCGAAGCTTCCTTGACTCCGGAAACTTTCTTCAAACTTCTCTCGATATTCGACGCGCAAGAAGCACAGTGCATTCCTTCAATTGTCAGTTTAACTTTTTTCATTTTTACCTCCTTGCATATCATGAAGTATATGAACGCAATACTTAGACATATGTTTGTCAATCAAGTCCATTAAAGGTTTAATTGTTTTTTCATTTAATTTGTAATATCTAAATTTTCCCTCAATCTCAGAAACTACGAATCCGCAGTTTTTCAATCTAGCCAAATCATGAGACACAGCTGTTTGGTCTGCTCCTATCTCATCGACAATTTCAGAAACATTTTTTTTCCCGCGTCGCAGAATATTAATTATCCTCAATCTGGACTCGCTTACCAATGTTCCGAAAAAAATCTTATAAGCTCCGTAAATAGCTTTCTCGCCAAACCCCTCACGGTGCGCATGGTGCAACATGGTCTTATTCATCATATGTCTATATATTACATATGACTATTTAAACATTCCTGCTCTTGACAATCTATTTTATCTTACAATATCCAGATGATATCCTCTCTTCCTCAGAAAAGATACGATCTTTTCAGGATCAATTTTTCCCCTAACTACGACACGAACTTTTTCCTTGGGTATATCAACCTTTACGTCCTTTATTAAAAAGTTCTGCATAAGTGTCTTCTTCATAAGTTCTGCGCACCAGCTGCAATAAACTCCCTTCTTTATCAGAAAATTCATGTCTTTCATTAGTCAAAATATTTCAAACACTCTCTCGTTTCTGCATGATGCCCCAAATGTTCTTTCCATGAATCCAAATCTTGCCCATTTGGCAATTTACATTTCTCGGGAATATTGTTCGAGTATTCTGCATATCCAACGACATTCCCATTTAAAGCGTTAATTTTTCCCACATGCGCGAGACCAAAACTTGCCATAGCCAATAAGAGAACAAAGACGGTTAGTACCCCATATGAAAACGATTTCCATTCCACTTTAGAAATTACCTCCTTTCATTGTGTTCAAACTTTTACTAGAGTTTGAATGCTTGAGAAATCCTTGATTTCTCATTGTTTTCTTATGATTCATAAGAATTGTAATTCCCACTAGACTAGACAAAATTCCTAATCCGAAAAACCATTTTTGATAAGCCATGAGAAAAGTCGCTAATCCGGAAAAACCTAAAATAGGAATGGCATTTAAAACAAAATGACTGCAACAGGCGACCATTGAGCCTCCGGAAACTGTTCCAGAAGTTGCAATTTCTGCGTTAATCCTCGCTGTATGAAGTATTGAATTATATAATCCTGCCTGTATTCCAAATCCAGTTGCTAGAGGGATGAGCCAATACCAAACACTTCTAAATTCAGATATAGCAAAGTCAAAACTTTGAAATATTGTTAAAACTGCTATGTAAAAAAATAATATTCCTCCTCCTGCCAGAATTCCATAAAATCGGCTATTATCTTTCTTGTTTTTATTTTCTTTCATTTTTTGTAAACTACTTCGTCGCTAAACGTTAGTCCAGCGTATTTTTCCTCCAATTTTGATTTTATTCCTTCTTTTGAGTTTCCTTCTGAATAAAGCTTTTTAGCATAAAGCGCGTCTTCATAACATAAACCGCAAGAAGATGCGTGACGATCCCATTTTCCTCCTTCATTTACATTGCCTTGCGTAAAACAATCTGCCAATCCTAACTCGTGAACCCTGCTCCCATGAGCTTCCGCCCCTTCGGGAGTTCCACAACCGCAATTACAAGGCAACCCGACTAAGTCCTGATAATTTGTTTTTGCAAATAAATAAGCATCCTTTATTTCAGGTTTGGTAAATGCGTAGTCTGGAAGTTCGGAAGGATTTGCATAAGCCGTATTAAACAAATAAAAAAATCCAACAAAGGAAAGAACAATTACACCAATCCATAAAAAATTATGAGATATCATTCCTTGCAGCACTCCAAAAGTTTTTTGATTGAATTGAAGATGCCTTTTTTCTCTTCATCCTTAATTTCAATTTTCATATCTTTCTTATTTTTAATAGCACCGGCATTTAATTTCCAGAACATAGCATACAGCTCTGCAGAATCTCTATAAAATTTATCAGCCTCGTCTCTTTTGTCTTCATGCAACATTCTGTTTCCAACTTCAAATAACCTCATCGAGGAAGCAAGAAAATGTTTGCTCATGCACCATTTTTCACTTCCGTCATCATCTGTAACAATAAGTTTCAGCAGTTCTTTCCTCATCTCTCTTACACTCTCCAAAATTGCCAGGAATTTTTCATCTCGGGTTTTGATATAACTAAAATAAGCGTGCTCTTCTAAACTAACTAAATTCATCAGGCCGATGCTTAAATCTTCCCAAGCACTTAAGTCAAGCTTGTTCTTTTCTTTCACGTTTTGAATTGTTTTAACAAAATTTTCAACTTTCATTGTAATAAAAGAGCGAACAAACCAGCGTTAGTTATCAAAGCAACTAAGCTAATTATCATTGTTTGATAACTAAACAGCACTTTCCCTCCATTTTTATTTTTCAAATAA
>JACQLL010000036.1 GCA_016234025.1 Candidatus Pacearchaeota archaeon
TCTTGGATGCGCTCAAGAACCCGAAATCTTTGAGGGTTCTTGACGTAGTCCACCAATAAAAAAAGAGAACTAAGTTCTCTAATCTTCGCTTCTCACGAAGCTTCAGAAAACCGAAAGATTAAATTGGTGGACTATAATTTGACATTAGTAAAACTTAAAAACAATGCATTACTGCTTTAGAAGTTTCTAAAATGGATATGCCAACAGAGCTTCAGCATCAGGCAATGGGCTACGACAGAGCAGCGACGATGTTTTCGCCAGATGGACATCTGCTTCAGGTAGAGTATGCGGAGAAAACGGTTCGCCTGGGCAGTGCCAGCATCGGGATAAAATGCAAAGACGGAGTTGTTATAATCTCTGACAAGAGGATAAGAGACAAGCTTCTCGAGACAGATTCGATGACGAAGATATTTGAAATTGATAATCATATAATGGCTTCGTCTTCGGGGATGCTTGCCGACGCAAGGGTCTTGATTGACCAAGCGCAGGTTTTGGCGCAGCAAAACAGAGTCACATATGCGAGTCCGATAGAACCAATTTCCGTAATCAGAATGATTGCAGACAGAAAACAATTCTTTACCCAATACGGCGGCGCAAGACCTTACGGAATATCGATAATGCTCGCTGGAGTAAACAAGGGGAAAAGCCACCTATATACGTCTGATGTTACAGGAAACTTTTTCAACTTCAAGGCGAACGCAATCGGAGAAAACGACGAGAAAATAAAAGAAATGTTAAGAAACGAATATAAAGAAGGAATTAATGTTGAAGAAGGAATAAAATTCGGATTGAAAATTTTCAAAGAGATTCTCGGAAAGAGTTTTGATATAAACCGATTTGAAGTTGCGTTCATTAAATCCTCTGAAGAAAAATTTGAAAGATTATACGGCGACGAGTTGAAGAAGTTTGTAAAATGAAAATTCTTTTTGTCTGCAAGGCAAATGTCTTCAGAAGCCAAATTGCTGAAGCATATGTGAAAAAATTCTGTAAAGATTGCGAAGTCAGAAGCGCCGGAACGGTTGTAAGTCAGGAAGGGCAAACATTAGAAGACAGGAAAGAGAAGGGCGCAAAAATGGTTGTTGATGTAATGAAAGAAGAAGGAACTGATATAAGCAAAAAAAGAATAAAGTTAGTTACAAGAGAGTCTGTTAAGTGGGCTGATAAAATAATTTGCATGGCTCAAAAAGAAACTATTCCTGATTTTTTAAAAGAAAAAGATTTTGTTTTTTGGGATGTTGAAGATGCGACGCCCGAGAGCGATTATGAATTTTTTGTTAAATCGAGAGAAAAGATAAAAAAACTTGTCAGGAAATTTGCCGAGAGTGTCAGGGAAGCTTGAGAAGCTTCCTGAAAATTATTCCGCCGATTATTGCAGTTACAAGATAATACCAAAACCACGTCGAGGCGATGATTGTCTCTGCGAAAGTTTTTTTTATGAACGAGAAGAAAACAAGAATGGGAATAATGGTTATAAGCATTGGTTTCATTGAATGCCTAAACATTTCCATCATCTCGGGAACCATGTCTTTCTGGAGCTGCATCGCCTTTTCATGATTTCCGCTTTGTTGATGCTCTCTAATTTGTTTTTGCGTTTCTTTCTGTCTTGTTTTTAGTTCTCTAAGTCGCTCTTTGTCTAAGAAGAAATAGTTAATTAAAGATATAAGAAAAGTCACGGCGAGAGCCATTACGATTATGCTCACCCTCGGATATTGTTGGACTATAGACAGGAACGACATTTTTAGTTTAAGAGAAGGAGGTTTTTAAATTATGTGTTAAAGTTTAGTAGCGTTGGCTGGTTATAAAATAAATTTTTACTTTATTGGAAATTCCAAGAGAGGATAATTTTTCTTCAACATCTCTTTGCAAGGAAGGAATGTCTAAAAGTTCTTTCTCAATGAACCCGTCTTCTTCCATGCCGTCCTCACTACATGTCGAAGCATCTTTGATTATTGCCCTGCCTACTACTATGCCTTCCTTATTATTATCTTCCTCATTTAACAGTTTAACGTCGAGGCCTGATTTTCCAATATAGTGAACCAACTAAGTTTCTCGGTGTTGGTTCCCTTATAGTCCACCAATAAATAAAGAGAACGAAGTTCTCTAATCTTCGCTTCTCACGAAGCTTCAGAAAACCGAAAGATTAAATTGGTGGGCTATAACTTCATAATCCTCAATTTCCTCCAAATCCTCAATACCTTCTGATATTTTTTTCTTTTTTTTCAGATTAGAGCCACATTCCGCGCAATAACTTTTACCTTTGGGATTTGGAACATTATCTTTGGGGCATCTTTAATTTTAAACTGATTAAAAGCTAGCCAATGAACTTTCTCAACGCGGGATGCATGTCAAGTGCGTGCTGCTGCGCGACGCTTTGATATAATTGGTACATTATCATCACTGCTAAAAGAATTGCGGTGCCCGACGTGAGCGCACCGAGGAGGTTTGCGATTGCGGCGAGCGCACCGATTGCCAGACCGCCCATTATTGTCAACGGCATAATATATCGCTTCAAAATTGATTCTAAAACGCGCGGATCTTTTCTGAATCCGGGGAGTTGTAAATTGTTGGAGAGGATGTTTCTCGCCTGAGAGCTTTCGTCCATTCCAGAAGTTTTAACCCAGAAGACGGCGAAAATCGCAGAGAAAATCGTGTAGAACAAAAGATTTACTACTGCCTGAATTATAAGGTTTGACTGAAGGCTTCCCCTAATAATCGCTTCTATCAGGTTAGAACCACTAATCCAGAATGAGAGTCCGGAGATTGGTCTGCCTTGAGAGAAAGAACCGAGGAATGTCGGATGACCTAGCCAGTTTTGAAGTAAACTTCCGAAGAGCTGGATGTTGGCTGCAAGAGCAGATACGAGAATTACTGGCAGGACGGAAGCGTAAAAGAAAGCTAAAGGCCATTTGACGCTGTAACCACGGATTCTTTCGTAAGTCAGAGGTATTTCTACTTTCAAGTTTTGCGCCCAGACGACTGCCAAGAAGATTATAACGGTAAATAATATCGCGGAGATTGCTGAAAGTGCGTCAGTTGGCGAGCCGTTTATGACTGATTGAATAATTACAAAAATGTTTCCGGAGCAAGGGGTATTTCCCAAATCAAACAAGCAGTTTTCTCCTGTCGGCCCGATGAATTGGAAGAGTGCTGTGAACAGCTCCCAAGAAACTGCGGCTACTATGAACAACGAGACGCCTGAACCAAATCCCCATTTTTGCGCGACTTCGTCCATAAACATTATTGCAAAACCTCCGAGAACTAATTGGAAAATTAAAATTCCTGTGAAACCTGGCGTTGCCTGAAGTCCTCCCATCAGAACATAAACCATTGCCTCGAATATTATGAAAAAAATAACTCCGATTTTTTGCAGCCCTTGAAAATATCTTTTTCCTTCCGGCGTTTTGGTGTCTATAGAGAATATTCCTGAACCGACGAGAAGTTGTAAAATAATCGAGGACATGACTATTGGGCCGATTCCCAAGCTGATCAGACTCCCAAATTGAGTTGCGAAAACAAGCTGTAGAAATTCCAGCTGTTGAAGGGCGTTTGAAGACAGACCATAAAGAGGGATATTTGCGAGAATAAAAAACGCTGCGAGAATTATCAAAGTCCACTTTAGCTTTTTATTAAAGTCAAGTTTTTTCTCAGAGGGTTTTTTGACTTCCGGAAGATTGTATAATATGCTCTTTATATCGAAAGACATTTTTGTATTAGAGAAAGGAGGTTTTTAAATTTTGGGAGATTTTGAGAAATAAAGTTTTTATCGATTTTCTTTCTTAGCTTAAAGTATTTGCTAATTTTGCGTGAACGTTGGAGCCATTGAACACCCTTGTTAAGTATCTACCTGATTAACCAATTCACTTTTCTTCTTGAATTTTTCTTTTATGACTCATCGAGTCGTAATAAATTGGCGTGTAGCCCTAGCTCAACGTTCATGAAGAACGTGTACTAAAACAAAGAAGATTATAATTCTTAAAACAAAAACTTATCGATTTGGATGACGGATACATATTTTCGGCGCGTCGCCTTCGGCGATAGAATTTGAACCGGATACTGAAAGAACATAACCGCCCCAGCTGCCGTCGGAATAGAAGTAAGCGTCAAGCCTGTCGTCGACCAAGTCCCTGCCCCTGAGCAACGCGGAGAGGCTTTGAATATTTTCGTTTGAGTTATTCTTAGCCACCCGAGAATATAGTTTAAATCTAAATTGTTCAGCCATTCTGTCTAATGCTTCTGCACCTTCAGGACTGTAAACTGCAATACATGCTCCATCTTGAGCTAGTGTGCCTTTTTTATGCTCTCCTGCTCTAACAATATTTTGTGGAGCAAAGGCGACAGTTCTGTCTTGGCTGAATCTTACTCCCTTTTCAGTGTCTCCTCCCGTTAGTCTGTCTTCTAATTCTTCAGTTGTATAAACTCTTCTTAATCCCTCGCCGTTTTCATCAAAAACAGAATACATTCCGGGGTTTTTAGTATTTTGAGGTGTAGTGATAGTTACTTCAGGAACCCATAGCCCGCCGTTACGCATAATATCGTTCCTTACAAACTCTGTTCTTGAACTATCTTTTACAGTTGGGTCTTTAGAATTGTATGCTTCATCAAGCATAAAAGCAGATTGTTCTCCCGTAGGAAGAGCTGCTCCTCTTTCTCTATTTGCCATAACTTGTTCTACAACATCGCGATTAAGAGAAGTTGTTTGCAGTAACTTTAACCAATAAATAGGCAAACAATTTGGGCTAATTTCTGGTTTTCACAAAGAAAATTTGCGAAGCAAAAAGAAATTACCTCTTAATCTGCTGTTCCCAGACCGAGCAATTTATTGCGAGGCACGAGCTGAAACCTAAAGGTTTCCTCGTGAGTTGAGATTTCGTTCTCAGCCGATTTCGAAGCGTAGTTGCTGAAAATTAAAATTGTTGGGGTTGAGTTACGTTAAAAATTTAACAAAATATCATGAAAAAATAGCTATTCTTTTCTTTTGATATACTTTTTCAAGATCTTTATTATTTCAGGCAGATTATTAGAAGGAACAATTACTAAATCTGTAA
>JACQLL010000037.1 GCA_016234025.1 Candidatus Pacearchaeota archaeon
AGTGTTTTCTCAAGAGTATAGGATGGGCTTGTTAAATGCGAGAAAAATTGCAAAGCGAAGGAAGAGACATAGGTGGAGTGATCCTGTTTATGTCGCGAAGATGAAGAATCTTAAGATTAAGTCGGATCCACTTGGTCGTTCCTCTCAAGCAAAGGGAATCGTTATCGAGAAGTTTCAGAAGGAAGCGGCGCAACCGAACTCTGCGATGAGAAAGTGCTGTAAAGTGCAGTTGATTAAAAACGGGATTCAAATTGGTGCTTTCATTCCGGGGAACCTCGCGCAAAAATTCATCGACGAGCACGATGAAGTTATAATCGAGAGAATCGGCGGAAAGAAAGGAAGGTCAAAGGGCGACATAAGAGGAATCAGATTCCAGGTAATTAAAGTAAACGATCAGCCGTTGCAAAGATTGGTTCAGGGCAAGATTGAGAAGGGTAGACGATGATAGTTAAAGCAAAAGAAAATATTTTGATTGAAGACGATAATATTAAAGTTGTCTACAATGTCGTGCTAACTTTAAAAAATCATTTGGGAGAAAACACACCCATCACAGCGTTAAACTCATTTTCAGAAAGGGAGACTAAAGTTCAAGGTATTCACGCTATAAAAAAGAATGGACATGATTACATACAGCAGACCAACAAAGTCTTTCGGTTTTTTGTTGCTCCGCTGTCTAGTAAACCAACCGAAGAATTAAGTTGGTTTACTATAGTTGTATCCGAGTGGTATAGATCCCCTCATAAAGATAGAGGACATTTTTTCATAGCAGAAGTTTATGACGTCAATCCTGGCAATGGCAGCGACCCTGACCTTGTTGTTAGAGATTTACAAAACATTATTGACGGAGTTGTTTTAAAGCACAAAAAATTAGAGGTGATAAGGTAATGACAGAAAGAATTTACGCGAGTGAGGCGGAGGGCTTGTTGAGGGATTCTGTTAGGTTAGGAAAAATCAGAATTATTTTCCCAAGTGATTTTTACAATCAAGCTGAAAAACTTTGTGAAGATGGTTTAGTGACGATTGAAAGACAGAAAAAAATTGCCACGCTGCGACCGACTGATAAAGGCAGAGAATATTTTTCTTCGAAAGAATCCGGAAAAACTTTCCCGTCACGAATTGGTTACAATCCGGAGACAACCTTGTTAAGAATGTGCCGAGAAAACGGAGGAAAATTGGAGATACACACTGGAGAACAATGGGGCGCGGCTCAACTATTGGCTAAGGATGGAGTTTTAGAATTAGGAAAAGAAGGCGGAAAACGATTTGCCTATTTGCCCAATGAAGAAGATAGGGGAGGAGCGAGGGTTTAAGATGACATGGTATAAATATCAATTTTATGTGGAATTGCAAGATGCTGATGAAGCATGGTTTATTAAAAGAGATTTAATTAGCGGCAGGGAAGTAAAATTTGTTAATAATCATAACGGATACGTAGGAGATATTAGTAACACTTATTTTTTATCCAATTCGGACACTAATTATATTTTAGAGCTTGATAGATATTTGAGTGAAGATTTTAATTCTATACAGATTAGAGTATTCGCTTCTGAAAGAGCAGTTGTTGAACGAGAAATGCTAAGAGCTCGGTCAATTGTGGACAATATAACCAGAATACGAAGAGAAAGAATAAAGAGGGCTGAAGAGGAGGCAATAGCAAGATGACAAAACAAAACCAGGAAGAAAAGATGAAGCTGTTTGACATTTACGACGTTTCGAACATTGAGATAAAAGACCCTGCGTTGAAGCCATACCTAAATGTTGAACCGAAGCTGTTGTTAAAGTCGCACGGAAGAAATCTTGAGAAGTTCGGCAAGACAAAGGTTAATATTCTCGAGAGGATTGCGAACAGGATTGCGACGCCGGGGCATATGGGGAAGAAACATAAGATAATAACGTCGTGGAGTTCCGGAAAGTATAACAAGAACATGGGCACTGTCTTGGAGACGTTGAAGATAATTGAAGAGAAGACGAAGAAGAATCCGATTCAGGTTCTTGTGACTGCGATAGAGAATGGCTCGCCGCGTGATGAGATAACAGTTATCGAACACGCCGGTGCAAGGTATCCGCAGGCGGTTGATGTCAGCCCGCTTAGAAGAATTGATTTGGCCGTGAGGTGGATGGTTCAGGGGGCGTATCACAGATGTTTCGGCAAAAAAAAGAAGATGGCTCAATCGCTTGCCGAGGAAATAATCAAGGCGTCTGAAAAAAATATGGAGAGCCACACAATGTCGAAGAAAAACGAGGCCGAGAAACAGGCGGATTCTGCTCGGTAATCACGCCAATCCCAAATCGGGTCGTGTCTTCAAATCCTGATGCGCTGCTTCGATTTGGTTGATAAGTTTTGTCTCGCTTCTATGTGTTAGCATCGCCCTGTGTGATCTCATATAAATAATCATGCCGGAGTTTTCTTCGTATAATCCTATTCTTTGCAACATTACATCGAGGTAATTTTCTTCCTCTTCAAATGAAATCTTTCTATAACTCTGCTTGTCTCTTCCCGCGTCTTTGATTAACTTCTTTCTATTTTTCATCGGTATTTTTTTCAACAAATAAACTGCTCTCTTTCCTATCAAGTCGCTCTCTCTCAAAAGTTTCTCCGCCTCTCTTGAGACATACCTTATTTTTCTTTCGTTATCAATATAAACAACTCCGTAAGTTTTATTTTTTCTGTCGTCAGCGTTTTGTATAAATCTAAGCAGGGCGGAAGTAAATCTTGAGTTTTGGATATTTAGTGAATCCTTTAATTCTGCGCATTCGTGTTCTAACGAAGAGACCCTTTCTCTTAATTCGGCGCATTCAATTCCTCTTTCTCTTGCAAGTTCTGCCGCGGCTTCCGGACAATTAAAACTTGACGCGTCCTCGCCTCTGCCGATACGAACTTTCGCCAACTCCAAAACTTTTCCCCGGTATCTCGACTGTAATTCTTCGTATTGTCTTCTCTGCTCGTTCAGAGATTTGTGCGCTCTTTCTAATTTGCTTCTTGCCTTGCTTTCTGATTGTGATATAGTTTCGAATTTTCTCTCCAGTTTTTCATAAGCAGGATGTTTTGCAATTAGTTCTCCTGGGATTTTATTTATCAGGTAGCTGATTCCGATTCCATCTAAAAAAGAGATTATTCTGTTTCTTGGTGATTTTCTTTCCATTGAAAAACCAAAATCAAGGAATATTAAAATGTTTTGTTTTTGTATTTTGCAGTTATTAAACTCGCAACTTCGCCAGCGACTTTCTTCGTATCAAATGTATTACCACCTTTAATCTCAATAAGTTTAATCTTTCCGTCTTTTTCTACGACGCAGTCAATAATTATATCGTGTCCGTCCTTTATCCCCTTGAAGACTCTGTTTTCCTTGTTTATTTTTGTATTGAAATTCCTTTAGTATCTTTTATTTCATTTGCTAACATTTTTTCTAACTCATTGCCAGTTGAAATCACAGCAGACTGAACTTTGCTTATTAACATCTGGCTTAAACAACCCGAATGGCTCGAGTGGAACGAAGTGACCTCGAGAGTTTTTTCTGAAAGAAAAAATTTGGGAAAATCCTGCAAGAATTTTCTGTTTAAGCCCTGTTATCTGTCCTGAGCCAAAGGCGAAAGTCTGCAAGGCGTGGCGCGACTGAAAGGAGCGAGTCAAGATAGTGCGTGAGAAATATTAATCTGAAAAAATTTTAAGCATTTTGTCTAATTCTTCTGAAGATAAATCTTCGAAGACTTTATCTTGAAATTTGCCATATTGTTCATAAATTTCATCTTTAAAATTTCTTGGAATAAGATGAAAGTGCAAATGATTTACTTTAAGTCTTCCTTGAGGAATAAAAGGTCTATAATTCTGTCTGACATCACATCCAGAAGAAACTTTACTCAAAATTTTTTCCTGAAATTCTATAAGTGTTTCAAATAGTTCTTTTTGTTCTTCTTCATTCAATTCAGAAGTTTTTTCAACATGCCTTTTAGAAACAACTAAAAGATGTCCTGGCGTTAAACGAGGATTACTAAAAATTACTCTAATAAATTCTTTATCTTTTGCAATCCGATTTTTTTCTGAATTGATTTTGCAAAAAGGACACTCCATAAGATTATAGAATTTCACTATTATTTAAAAGGTTTTGTCTCTTGACAGAAAAATTTATATTGCGTTGTTTTCATATTAAACGATGGTGCATGAACTTCCTGAACTGCCTTATGCGTTTGATGCTTTAGAGCCGCTCATAGATGCGAAGACGATGGAGATTCATCACGACAAGCATCACGCCGGTTATGTGAATAAGTTGAACGCAGCGTTGGAAAAGTATCCTAAATTACATACGAAAAGCGTTGAGGAGTTGCTCGCGAATAATCTAAAGATTGTGCCTGAAGACATCAAGGCGGCTGTCCGGAATAATGGAGGAGGACACGCAAATCATAGTTTGTTTTGGGAGATAATGCTGCCTGAAGGTGATGGAGGCGAGGTTTCTGAAAAATTGTTGAGCGCAATGAAGAAAACGTTTGGTTCTGAACAAGGTTGCCGTGATAGTTTTGTTGATGCTGCGACGAAGTTATTCGGAAGCGGATGGGCTTGGCTCGTTGTTTCAAAAGGAAAACTGGAAATTATTACGACTCAGAATCAGGATTCGCCTTTGATGCAGGGAAAAATTCCAATATTGGGAATAGACTGCTGGGAGCATGCATATTATTTGAAGTATCAAAACAAGAGGCCTGATTATATTGATGCGTTTGTTAAAATTATCAACTGGAGTAGAGTTAGCGAGTTGTATGAGGAGGCGTTGAGGTAATGGTTTATAGATTTAGAAATATGAGTAGTGTAGGGTCTGAAATGTACGTTTACCATGGAGAGGACAGCCAGCTTATGATTGAAGATTCAGATATGGGTTTCAAGTTCCACATGGATAGAGGGAAAAAACATTTATATATATGTACCTACACAGATGAAATAATCGTATCTTGCTCAAAATCTTTCTCCGAGCTTAATAGTTTTATGGACGCAATTAATTGCTATCTCTCTAATACAGAAAGAAAAGTTCCTATGAAATTTTTTAAGGCATTCAGAACGACACGCGAGAAAATCCAAAGAAATGAATTTTTATATCTCAAAGAGAAGAAAAATAAAGAACTCCAAGAGAGGAGTTATCTACGCAGAGAAGCAGATGTCAAGGAATTTGAAGCAGAAAGAAAAGTAAGATTCGGTGGCGGATTGTCTGAAGGATTGGACGCGCTTGCTTTTCCGGACGAAGTTGATTGAGAAATTTGTTGTTTCTTTTAAATAGTTACAAATTAGTAAAGTTTATAAAGTATTTACTCTAAGTTTTTTTATGAGTAAAGAAAGAAATTCCCAAAATTCAGAAGGTGGCTTAAAAGGGCAGGATTAGCTGCGCTCCTGGCTCCCGTAGGTTTTCAAGCAATTAGTTGTGCCAATGGAGTTTATAACAACTTGTTTCCTTCGAAAGAAAGGGAGGCTTTTAGGCAAGAGTTTGGATTTCCTATTAGAGGTTGGGAGTCAGATATTGTAGGAGAAGACAAAAGAGGTTTCTCCAATTTCGTGCAGGTCGTTCATAAAGAAAGAATGGAAAAACCATTCGATATCACCTCATTGACTATTGAACCGAAAGAGTTTTATAAAAAATCAGGATTTCAACAGATTCTTCAGACATTTAGTTCTGGTTATTCCGGCAATTATTTTCTTGATAAAATAGGAGTTGTTGGAAAGATTGAACCTCTTACCTCGACGGCAACGCTGCACCACGAATGCAAGCACGCTAAGACGAGCGAAATTTTAAGAGAACATCCGGAGTTCAGAGAAAGGTGGGAAGAACTTGCAAAAGACAAGAATGGAAAGAGTTTATATTACACTAATTTCGAATATGTTTGCTCACGCTTTGCAGGACTGGATACCCTTGTCGAAGCAAAAAAGAAAAATAATGAAGAAGATGATAAAGAAGGATTTGTCAGCAATTATGCGAGAACCAGTTTTGCAGAAGATGTCGCCGAGCTTGGCGAGGAAGCAGAGGTGAATCCTTGGCGTTTTTATCACTGGCTCTTCGGCGACTCTGCAAATCCCACGATTAAAGGAAAAGTCGAACTTGCTCAAGAGTTTGGAATAATTCCAAGGGAATTCTCGGAGTTTGTCCGTCTTCAAAGAATAATGTCTCAAGATATTAATTATGGCCCTGAAACTTACACGGTTAACGCAAATAAAGCGAAGAAGTTCATGGAAGAAAGCGAGGTTTTTTTGAGTAAAAACGTAAAGAGTATTTACGAGGGAGAGGTTAGAGTAGATCGAGGGTATATAATGATGAAATGTTTAGGAGAAAACCATTATACTAATGAGGAAGTTGCCGAGGAGTATAAGAAAGTTTTGACTTCTGAATTTAAGTCGTTTGAATACGCCAATGCTTTGAGTAACTTAGCAGAAGTCTACAGCTACCAAAGAGAAGAAGAGAAAGCGAAGATATATTATGAAGCTCGGGCAGAATATTTTAAAAGATTCTATGCGGGCGACGTTGCGCTTGCCAGAGTCGGAGTGAACGACTTCCTTGAAAGCAGAGGAGAAAAATTTGATTAGACTATTTACTCAAAAAGTCAATTTCCTCGTCGCTAAGTTTTAGTTTCTTCTGGACGGATTCCTGTTTTAGTATTGGTTTCAAAAGAGGGAAGTCGCACATTGCCCTTTTTGTAGAACAGTGAACGAATGAAGCGTATTTTTTTGCGATTGTTTTTTTCTTGGCGATTTTCTGATTGTTTAGCCAGATTTTTAAAATTCTTCTTGGACGTTCGTAGCGAGTGAAGCCGTCTGATTTAGAGTTTTTTGCAAACGATATTCCTGCGCTTTGGAATATATTTTGATAAATAAGAAAACGCCATGATTGGTTTCTGTAGATTCTTCCTCTGAAAAGATCGGCGTTTCCGAGGGAGCGGTATGCTTTTGCCAATGCGACATTTTTGTATTCTTTTGGTATGTTTTCTTCTATCCAAAGGAGTATTTCGTCGAGGGAAAGAGAAGTGCTGTCGAACAAGTCGAGGAATTCGTTTCTTTCTTTGAATAGTCGTCTTAGAATGTTGAAGATGTTTTCTTCCACGCTGCGTTTTTCAGAGAGGTCAATTGTCATGTCATTTGTCTGGGAGTATGATTCGAGGTCGTTGATTGCGGCTCTTAAGTCGCCTTGTGATTTGATTGCAATTTGTTTAAGAAATATGTCGGGTTTGTCGAATGATTCTTTTTGCGAGATGGCTGAAATAACATATGTTATTGTTTCCATATTTAGCGGTTTCATTTCGACGAGTTTTGACTTTGCCCTGACCGGAGACAATTTTGACTGCCAGACGTCGTTGCATGTCATTATTATCGGGAAGTTTGTTGTATTGATTAGTTTAACGAGTTCAGGTATTCCTCCGACGTCTGTTCCTGTCACGCCGTCGACTTCGTCCATTAGGATTATTTTTCCTTTCTTGAAAAGAGGCGATTGTTGTGTTGCAGGTTTTAGCGTTTCTTCGAGTTTTGCCCTGTTTCTTAAGTCCGAGGAGTTTAGTTCGAGAACTTCAAGGTTGTTTTCTTTTGCCGCTGCCAGAGCGAGGGATGTTTTGCCTGTGCCGGCCGGTCCGTATAAAACAAGTGCTTTCTTTTTTGGAAAATTTTTAAGAAATGATTTGACTTCTTCAACTGCTTTGTTCTGTCCTACGATGTCCGAGAATTTGATGGCGCGGTATTTTTCTGCGAGAGACATTAAATTCCTTATATTTAGAGGTAGATAAATATTTGTGTCTGGAAATGTTATAGTGAACCAACTAAGTCTCTCGGTGTTGGTTCCCTAACACCAAGAATTCTGAAAGTTGAATTCTTGGATGCGCTCAAGAACCCGAAATCTTTGAGGGTTCTTGACGTAGTCTACCAATAAATAAAGAGAACGAAGTTCTCTAATCTTCGCTTCTCACGAAGCTTCAGAAAACCGAAAGATTAAATTGGTGGACTATAAAACCAAAATGTATTTAAACGTTGATATCTTTTATTTAGCATGGATATTACTCCAGAATATTTTGGTCTTTGCAGTTCTATATTAGCTAAGATTATTTCTATTAAAATTAAATTCTAAGCGGGCGAAGTTTTTCGTTCTTGCATTAACATGGTTTTAAAAAAATTCAAAACAGGGCGCGGGCACACGGTTTCCTTAGAAAGAAGGTTTTATAATTATCTTTATCTGACGAGGTCTATTGGAGGGGACTTGAGTAAAATTGAAAATGTCCCTGAAAAATTGTTGATTGAAATGGAGAATTTCATTAAGAGGAATTCTTTAATCAATCCTGCTTCCTTTATTGACGGAAGTCCTGTATACTACTGCTGTCCGAAATGCCTGAAGGCATACTCATTGCAAACTATAAAGAAAATGAGTCTGGGCAAGGAAGTAAAAGAATTAATTAAAGAGTTATTGATATGCGAGAGCGGGCATAATAATTATTTTATCGATGATGGCAACTTAAGATTTTTATTTGTTTCTTGAAGAGAAATTTCTTATGAAGTCAGAGTGCTCGGAGCGGTCTGTGATTCTGTCCAAGACCCAGATGTTCTCTTCTTTCGGATGTTTTATTGATTTCACTTTTCCGGTTGTTTTTCTATGGATTGTTTCTGAAAGGAAGACCTTTTCGTCTGCCTTGGATGACATTCTTTTTGCCGACGAGATTGTGTTGCCGGTCGAGACAAATCTGAATTTGCCTGCTTTTGATTCGACAATCAGGTTGCCTTCGTTAACACCTATTCCAAAATTAATTATTTTCTTTGAGCGTTTATTGTGTGTTTTCAACATTCTTTCTATTCCCTGTGCTATTGTTAATCCTTTCACAAGATTTTCTTTTTCTTTTGTCAGAAGTTGAGAGAGGACAATTATTCTGTAGTCGCCGTCGGAATAAATCTTTGCTCCTGCTTCTTTTGCCTTCCAAAGCGCTCTATCTAGTGACTCCGCTACTTCAGAATTGGTCAGAGTTTCCGGATTCTTCAAGTTCAATGAGATTATCACTGCTTCTTGTTTTTCTCCTTTGTCAATAAGATTTTTTGATTTTTCCGTACTTTCCTTGATAGTTTGAAAAGAACTTCTTCGCGAGATTATCTGCTTGCGCCGGAACAATCTTCTGAAAATGAATAAAGCCAGTGCGGCGATTATTAGGATTATAATTATCCATAAGAGAGTTGCGAAATTGCCGCCGAAGATTGATGAACGCAGGTCTTCAACAGATATAGCATTTCCTGTCAGGAAAATAGTTCCTAAAGTTTCTTTTTCTACGCCGTAGTTTGCTTCGATGTCATATTCTCCGTCGGGAGCAGACAGGGAAAATTTCTTTGTTTCACCGACGGGGATGTCTATTTCTTTTATGTCTTTTATCCCGCCAATTGAGACCTCGAGAGGCCCGGTGTATCTGACATTGCCTATATTAAATATGACTAATGTTCTGTTTTCTAATTTGAAAGTTAGTTTTCGAAGTTCTTCGACAAGAAATGTCTTACTGCTTTGTATGTCCTGAAATTTAGTTTCGATTTCCCAGTAGCCCGGAGTGTAATTTAATTCTGTTTTAAAAGAATCTTTTTCCTCTGTTCTTGTCAATTTTTTCGAGAATTCTGTGCGGTCCGGAGTGTAGATAGTCAAGCTGACGTCTGCCTCTGCTGATTCCTTTGCCTGATCGTATACGATTATTTTGTAAGTCAGCTCTTCTCCCGGCGTGATTGTCTGAGCGTCTACTGCAATGCTGATTCCTTTTATTATTTGCTTTATTCTTAATACATCAGCTGAACTGCCTTCGTTAAGCAGGACGTCGTTGTTGTCTTTTTCGTATGTTCTTGCTTTTATTTCGTAGCTTCCGGAGAATGCGTTGTCGGGGAGCGTGAAGTTTGTGTCGAATTTTCCTTCGGTGACCTCGCCTGTGAAAGAGAAATTTATGTTTTGGACGGAGATTTCAACGAAGCCATTTAATTGTTCTCCGTTCTTTTTTATCGCAGTGCCGAAGATGTTTACTTTGTCTCCGGGATTGAAGGCGGCTCCTTCGATGTTCAGAGAAAGGTCTATGCCTCTCGTTAATTCAAACAATTGGCTTGTTGCTTCTTCGTTGTTGTATTCTGTTTTTATGAAACATTGTCCTGATAGGTTACCGACGATGAAATTTCCGAGAGAAGTAGACAGCGTTACCACCTGTTCTGCGTCTTTGTCAATTACATAAGGATTCTTGTAGATTTCGATTTCGCCGTTTTCACATCTTAAATCACCGACGAGGAAACCGCTTGAGTCCTTTTGCGGTCTAAGGGTTATTGTAATTGAGAAGTCGTCGCCGACGTTGTATATTGTTTCTGTCTGACCTAAAAGTATTTCTGCGGAAACTAATGAAGAAAGGAAAATTGTTAGAGCTATAAGGATAACTGCCTCTTTTGTCTTGATTTTCATGTTGTTAAGAGTTAAGTTTTATATTTAAAGATTACTTTGGCATACAAATCATTTTAAATGTCCTTGAGATTTAGTTTTATGAGGATTGGGCTTGACTTTGACGGCGTGATTAGTGATTGCGGGAGGTTGAAGAGCGAAGGAGCTAAACTACTTTATGGAATTGAAATTCCTCCTGAAAGATTTAAGAGAGAATTTGTTGTCGGAGAAATTTTAACTTCTGATGAATATACACGTCTACAGAATTATATTTACGATGATAGAGAGATTGGCTTGAAGATAATGTTGCCAGTTGATGGTGCTATTGAATATATTGGCAAGTTAAGAAAGGAGGGGCATGAATTGCTCGTGGTTAGCTCTCGAGGAGTTGGGAAGAAGTTAGACGCCGTTAGAGAATGGATGGAATTGAAAGGATTATATTTGAATATTGTTGGAGTTGGTGGCGGGAGCAAAGCAGATGCCTGCAGAGGATTAGATGTCTATATTGACGACGATTTGGACAAACTCGAGCCGCTTGTCGACGTTGTGCCGAACAGATATTTATTCTCGTGGGGATACAACGAACATATCGAAGTTCCTGAAGGTGTTGCAAAGCGCGTTAGCTCGTGGAAAGATTTTTATGAGGAAGTTGAGAGGTTGAAAAGCTAACGCTGCCAAAATTTATAAACATGTTTTGCGGTTTATCGATATGAAAAGTTCTCGGTTCAAGGTTACGCCGTGGGAAGTTGAAGGAGAGGTCGATTATGGGAAGTTGATTCGGGATTTTGGTGTTTCTAAACTTGATGAGAAAATTTTGAAGAGAATTGAAAAACATGCAAAAGAACTTCATCTTATGCTAAGGCGGGGAATTTTCTTTGCTCATAGAGATTTGGACTGGCTTCTTGATGAATACGAAAAGGGAAACAAGTTTTTTCTTTATACCGGCTGCGGACCTTCCGGACCGATTCACCTCGGACATTTAGGAACTTGGTTGTTTACAAAATGGCTTCAGGACAAATTCGATGTTGAGCTTTGGTTTCAGTTTACAGACGATGAGAAGTTTTTGTTCAAAGATAAATCTTATGAAGAGATACAGAAGTGGACGTATGAGAACATGCTGGATGTTGCCGCGCTTGGCTTCAAGAAAGGCAAGACGCATTTTTTAGTTGACACGAAGCACGCTAACCTTCTCTATCCTATTGCCGTGCGGATTGCAAAGAAGATAACTTTCTCGACGCTGAAGGCATCTTTTGGAATGACTAACGAAGATAATATCGGCAAGATTTTTTACACTTCGATGCAGGCGGCGCCGGCGGTTGTGCCTTCTGTTTTGGCGAAGAGAAATATTCCCTGCCTGATTCCTTTGGCGATTGACCAGGACCCGCATTTTAGAGTTGCGAGAGATGTTTATCCAAAACTTGGTTATTACAAACCTTCGGTGATTCACTCTGTTTTTATGCCTGCGATGTCGGGACCAAAGGGAAAGATGTCTTCAAGCGAAGTCAACTCTGCTATTTTAACAACAGACAGCGCGAAGGAGGTAGAAAACAAAATAAAGAAATATGCTTTTTCAGGCGGGAGAGACACGATTGAAGAACACAGAAAACTTGGCGGCAATCCGGATGTTGATGTTTCGTTCCAGTATTTGAGATTTTTATTTGAAGAAGACGATAAAAAGTTAGAAAGAATCGAGAAGGATTATAGAAGCGGGAAAATGCTGACTTCGGAGCTGAAGAAGATTACGATTGAGAGGATAAATGCGTTTTTGAAAGAGCATCAAAAGAAAAGAGAGAAAGCGAGAAAGGAAGTTGAAAAGTTTTTGTGGAAGGGGTAGTCTTATAGAAAAATCTCCTGAAGTTTTTTGTTTATTTCCTCTTTTATCTTAAAGTTTGCGCGGAACTTTTATTTGTCGGGATTGTAATCTGTTCCGTATCCCGGATTTGTTTTTGGTCTATATTTATTCGGATATTGGATATCGGTTTTAACTGCGTGTGAAACTTTTTTGAAAAATTTAAATACATCATAAGGATTTTCTATGTTACTAATAGTGTAAGGTTTTTGTACGGCTCCTCTTCTTCTTGTGTAAGTAAAACTGCCTGCGGTAGAGATTAGTATGCTCCCAGAACCTCCTCCAAAAAGTTTATCCAAAATACCAACATTTACTTCAGCGTTAGTTATCTGGTCAAAATCGACCATCTCAAAATCTCTGCCGATTAAGCCTTTTTGGAGAAGAACTCTTTTGTTTGTTATCCCATAATATGTATGTTTGTAAACCAAAGCTTTGTATATTGGAACTCCAAAAACAAACCCGACACCAATCCAAAAATGTGGAAGAAGAATAAAGAAGTAATTGCCATTTGCAATTCCCTGAACAACAAAAATTCCACCTATGACCAGAAAAAATATTCCGAATATCGCACCTGCAAATCCTCCTAGGAAAAATGGCCAGAATTTTGGCTTTCCCTCCCAAAACACTTTTTCATTTTGGTCTAATATTTTGTCTAATTCTCTCATATTTGATAAGGTAAGATATTTCACAAACTTATAAACTTTTTGTGCTTGGTTTGAAAACATTTAAATAAGAAATTGATTAGAGAAAGAGATGAAAAGAGGGGTGTTGATTGCCGTCGTTGTTTTAATTGTTGCGTGGGCTGTGAGCGGTCTTTATTTAAATCCTGAAATTATCTATGGAGGCGATGCTCAACTTGCGCCGAGGCAAGTTAAACTTGATCTTATTGATTGTCCTGGTGAGGGGCCATGTCCTAAAAATCTAAATCCGACTAGGCAATGCAGTGATGGAAGGGATAATGACAACGACGGAAAAATAGATTATCCAAATGATCCTGGGTGTAGTTTTCCGAGCGATAATGATGAATATAATTCTGTTTGCACTGTTCTTGATGGAATGGTGAGCTGGTGGCCGGGCGAGACGATGTCTGAAAGTGAGAATCTTTTCTTGACTAATACTAATCCTAGCGAAGATGTAATTTTATTAGGAGATAGTTATACGATTGAGTTGGTTGCTGCATCCGATTCTGCCGCTGCAATTCAGGTAATAAATAGCGCAGGTGTTTCGCAGAGCAGAGAAATTAATGAAGGAGATAGTAAGAGTATACTTGATGTGTTGGTGTATATTGCAAACGCTGAAGAAAGTAATGTTTCAATATCGGCGGACTTAAAAGTCCAAAAAGGAATTGCGAAAGATACCTTGGACGACAACGACGGAACTTTGTTGGAAGAGACGACAAATATTCCTGATGGAATAGTCGGTGAGGCGTTTAGTTTTGACGGCGTTGACGATTATATTCAAGTTCCTGATGCGGACAATTTGGACGTTGATTCGATAACGATTGAGGGGTGGATTAAACCTGACAGAGTTGGAGAGGATTTTTATAGGATTGTTTCTAAAGATATAACTGGAATGGATATAGAAACCTTTGATATGTTCTTAGGTATTGATGGCAATTTGCAGTGCATATTTAGATTCGTAGGTAATTACACAGGTTTTTCTGTAATATCAAGTCAGCAAATTCCTTCGCAGGTTTGGAGTCATGTGGCGTGCACATATGATGAGTTAACTGGTAATTTAAGATATTATTTTAATGGTTATTTAAATCAAATCGATAATCCTTCAGAGATAGAGGGTCCCTTAATCAAAAGTGAAGAGGATTTGTTTATTGGAGCAGATAATACTAATCAAGGAAATAAAAATTACTTCGACGGCATAATCGACGAACTCTCAATTTATAATCGTGCGTTGACAGATGAAGAGATATTATCGATTTATGAAGCAGGGAGTGTTGGAAAATGTACTGAAACTGGTCCAATATGCGGGAATGGGATATGTGAAGATGGGGAAAATATCCAAAGCTGTTATGGCGATTGTTGTCCAAACTGTGGTCCTCCTCCAACATGTGGGAATGGTATATGCTCACAATACGAATGCGAGTTTTGTGCCGGGCAAGACACCTCTGATTGCATTTGCCAGGGTGGCTAAATATTCCTATCCAACTCTTTTCTAACCCTTAAAACATCTGCCTTGTATCGAGGATTGTTTGCTCCGTTGTGAAATGGGAAAGTCCTATTGAAGTCATTAAATCCTGAAATGAAAGTTTCTCTTCTTGCCTTCTTATACTTTATTTTTTGTCCGATTTGTAATCTTCTTGGTTTGAGGTTTGGATTGTATTTTCTTAGTGTTGAAATTGTTGTTCCGAGGTTTGGAGCTATCTTAGAAAATGAATCGCATTCTTTTATTTCGTATTCTAATAACATCGGCTCTTCTATTGTCCTCGTCCGATAGTCGGCTGCTTTGTGATAGAGCCAGCCGATTCCGCCGAAGATTCCGAGTTCTGCGTTCATTCCTGTTCCTGTGTAGTCCCATTTTCCGTTTCTTGGAACCGCGTTTTTAGTTCTTTCTAAACAGGAGAAATCTCCTATTAGCTCTGTGTTTTCTTTTTTGTTTGCTAATAGTTCTCTTGCGTTTCCGTCGCTGGCGATTTGCATTGGGTCGTAACGAAAAGCGGTTTGCCTGTGTTGAGGCGCGCCGGATTCGACTGCAATCATCGCCTTGATAAGATTTTTTTCCGGAGATAGATTATGAAGTCCAGAAAAATAAGACAATGTTCTATCTATTTGAGAGTCATAGACGTCGAGATAATCAAGTTCGCTTGGGGAATCTGCAAACAGAATTTTTGGTGCGGCTAAGATAATTAGTCCTGACTTCAGTATTTCTCGTCTTGTTATCATCTTAGCAACTCCATTGCAATTTGTGGTCGCCTGTATTCTCCGACGATAGATTCTAATTTTTCTAATCCTCGTTTGATGCAGTTTTTCCTTGGGGGCAGATAATCGGTTCGCATGATGTAGTGAGAGGAGCTTCTTAACAAGTGACCTGTTGCTGTCAAAGTTCCTGTGATACTCTCATCTATACCTAATGCTCCCTTTTCGTTGGAGAAAATGTCTCTGGATAGCAGGGAGATTAAAACAAGAAATAAGGGACCGCATGTTTTGTGGATATCTTTCTCTTTCTCCACGAAAAAATCCTTTGCTCCTTTCTCTGTTGCAGAGATTTCTCTTTCTTCCATTCTTTTGTTTCCTATTTGAAAAAGATGAGAGGCATAAAGATAGCCAGTGGTTAAGACCACTCCCGTGCCAATGTTCAAGTTAAAATAATGGGCTGACTCTAAAATCGGCGCAACGGTTAGTAGTTTGTTTGCGAGCTCTGACTTTGTTTCGCCGGTCGTCCAGTTCCATGCCTGCGCCGCTTTGCTTGCACAATGCATCAATGCGTCGTCGAATGTTGCGTATGCTCTTATTATTGGATTCATTAAGTGTTTGAAAAATTAGTTTATTTAAAGGTTTGTTTTGTTTCTTAAAAAAATAGCAGCTAAATCTGCGGTTCAATCAGCTCTTTAATTCTTATCCTTTGCGGGCGCCCCATCTCGAGATATTCCTGAAAGGTGAATCGCTCTCTTTTCATCACCGTTCCTTCGCCTTCTTTATACTCCCCCGTATACAAAATATGAGTAATTCTGGCGTGAACTTCTTCTTCAAGCAAGTTATCTCGATAATTAAATTCTCCTCTTTCATTGTGCTTTGCCAAAAATTCTGTTGCCTTTTCACCAGCAGTCCCGTCTTCTTCATTATCATCCAGGTCTAAAAATTCAATGGAGTCAATCGTTAATTCGTAATATCGCTGTCTAAGAACTACCATTTATTTCGCTTCCTCCAAGTAGTATGCGTGTCCTGCAAATACTTTTCCGGTTTTAAGGCATCGCCAGATTCCTGCGGCGATGCGTTTTGCTCTGCCTGTCGGGTGGAATGGAGAAGGTTGAGTTTTTCTTTGGAGTGATTCGATAGCGTTGAATCTATTTCTGACGTTTCTTCCATAGCCGGCACCGAATTTCCCGGCGGCTTTTATTTTTTTTCTTTTGCGTGCCATTACTAAAATGAAGAAGAAGAGTTTTTAAGGTTTGCTGTTCGTCTCAAGATTTTTCAGATAGTTATTTTCCAGAAAAATAATCAATAATTGGTTTCCCGTCGACTTCTGAATAGAACGCCACTCCATCATGCATAATAAAAATTTCAGGTTCGGTGGCGTTGCCGAGAACATCTTTATCCTGAATCACTATTTGATATGGTTTGTTATCTTCTAATTGCTGGTCGCGGGCAACGCTTGCGTTTTGCACTTCCGGTTGTGACAAATATTTATTCGCGGCTTGGATTCCTTTAATGGAACAGTATCCTATTGCCAAACAAAGAGCCCCTTTAGCCAAGTTTAGAAAAAATCCAGTATCTTTTAGAAACTTTTTTATAAATTTATCTTTCTATCGGTTAGTAGTAATTAGCTCGCGATTTCTCGACACCGAATGGGGCTGCCCGTGCCACAGCGCTTCGCGCCGTGGACAACTTCAACTCTCACGAGTTGAAGTGATTTGAAATACGACTTTCTTAGAAAGAAAGTTGTATGCATCAAAGAACTATTTTTGGATTTGCTTTGCAAATCTTGTTTTCCGCAGGAACGAAGGGCTGCGTCATTGATGTTTCATTTCACTCAACATCAAAATGGGGCTGCCCGGATTTGAACCGGGGTCACGAGGTCCCAAACCTCGGATCTTAACCAAGCTGGACCACAGCCCCTTGTGAAAGAAGAGAAGAAAGACATTTTAAAGCTTTTCTAAGTAAAATTTATATATCTCCTTTTTTCATTCTTTTAATGAGTGTTAAGAGTGAATGGAAGTTTAGAAAAAGCGTAATGAGAAGAGCTTACGCATTGGTTGAGCATGGTCTTTCTTTTTTTGCCGATAATTTTTATGATTTTACCGTTGAGGGAATTGAGAACGTTCCACGAGTAGGACCTTGCATTATTTTGCCGAGGCATCAAAGATATGCAGACCCTTTGTTTGTCGGTTTGGCTTTGAGAGAGATTCCTGAAATTTATCCGACGTACGTTATGAGACCAGTGAAACTACTTGGCTCTGAATTGCCGACGAAACTCCTGAAGTATCTTGGCGCACTGCCAGTCTATCGCCCTGAAGAGTTAAGAAAATTTGATAGAAAGAAAAGAACAGAATTAACGGAAAAAATCAGGAAGAAAAACGACTTATCGATGGCACAATTTGAAGAAGAGTTATCTAATGGAGGACATGTTATTGTTTTTCCAGAGGGAAGGAGAAATGGAGAGATGGGAAATTTGAAAGATAAGTTTTTTAAGTGGGCTGTCGAACATGAGAGAGTTAATTCGCATAAAGTAAGTTTTGTTCCTGTCGGGATTAGTTATTCTCGAGATGGAGAAAGAGTTGATATTAGATTTGGAGAAAGGGTTTATCACGACGGAGAAAAAGGAGTTGAGTCATTGGTTGAAAAGTGTTACGAAAAAATTAGAGAACTGTCAGTTAGGTAAGTAAATTTGTGATTATCCTTATAGTGTCGGCAATTACGAAACCGACTGCGCCCATTATTGCAATTCCTATCGCAGAGACCTTTGAAATCGTCTTGAACTCGAGAGAGCTCGGCCTCTTCAAAATTAACCAAACTCGTTTCGACTGCGTTACAAACGACTTTAGTTGTACTATGATGCCCATTTTTTAATTAGAGGTTTTAGGTTTTTAATTGTTTTGATGTGCCTACATTGAATGGGTGTTACGAAATTATTTAATTTCTCAAAAACCTAAAGAGACAGGAGTCAAGTTTGTAATAATTCTGCTTCATCAATCTTGTCTCTATTAATTTGTTTCATCCTATAGTCTAAACTAGATGAACTGAAGCTATATCCTGTTCCTTTTAGTAATTCGTTATATAGTTTATATGAAATTGGCTTCTCTCCCGAGCATCTAGCTTGAGGTAAGGATACCCTTAGAGACTCATATTCGTTCCACTGCTCTTCGGATACATCTTTGAACTCATTTCTCTCCAGCTGACTTAATTCTTTTCCTAATTTGTCCAATTGTTCAATAATTTTTGCATCAGCAGGATTGTAAACCATTACGTTGCCATACTGTATAGGCGTTGCCTTATAATCAGGATTAGATGGGCGCGGAAATGGTATTGGCTTTACATCAACAGGACACCGCATCATATCTCTAAAATTAGGAACATCCTCTCTCTTTCCATCCCACAATGCAAACTCAACGTCGGATACGTCTAAATCTACTGATTTGGCATAAACATTCTGTTTAAATTCCATAAAACTTACTAACCCCTCGCCCTCAACTAATCTATCATATGGCTCTTCTTTCCGTCTTTCAACAGATTTTATATACTTGTAGTCATTGGCGTCAAAATAAATAAATCCTGTTTCTTTACCATGTTTCCAATATATTTCGATAACTTCTCTACCATCGAGTGTGAGTTTTTTTCTAACTCTTGGATTTAATTCTTTAAACTCTTTCAAATCACTAATAATCTTGGCCTTGGATAGAATATTTGTTAAGCAAATATCTTGATGTTCACTAACATCTAATTCTAAGATTATATTTGGATAATCTCCGTCATATGCATATGCTTTATTCTCGTCACAGAAAAAGAAAGTATTGTGGTCAAATTCTGTGTATTTATAATTGTCTCTTTGGAGATATGATAAGAAATTATTAGGTTTATCAAAAGCTATTATTCCTCCAAAGTTTTCATATATTGGAAGAGCATCATAATCGATATTTACTTCTCTTTCAATACAGGGACCACCAGAAGCCTCTTCTTTATCAATAGAAGTGAGTCTCTCACAAATTCTGAACAATTTTCTAGTAGTTTCGGCTTGTATATTTATCTTGGCGGAGTCCTCATTATCAAGGGTGTTCGCTTCAACTATTTTTCTTATCAAATCGTCATCAAGTCTAAGAATTTGCTTCACTTTAAGAACAACTTTGCTTAAGAATCTAGGCTGTTCGGCGATTGTGCTTTCGGCGGTTGCAAAGGAAAGTGCATTAATAAATAAAAGAGAACAAAGTAGCCAAACTATTACACCTCTCATAATATTAAATCGTGTTCTTTTCTCTTTATATACCTTCTGAATCTACGGCCTTAACCTTACAGCTCTGTTACACAAATGCTTATAAATTGTTTCTGTCAAGAACTTTCGATTAAAATGGAGGATGCGCATGGTCACTAAGATTTGTGCCTGCTTCATCAAGTCTTGATGTACTAAGAAGAAAATGAAAATAGCAGTGGATGTGGATGAGGTTTTAGCGTCGCTGATTGATGCCGTCTTAAAATATTATAACAATCTTAACGGCACTTGTTTTGCGAGAGAAGATTTTAAAAGTTATAATTGGTGGGATGTATTAGGCAGAGAAAAAGAGGAGGTTGTCTCGATGTATTATGATTTTTGGAAGAGTCCTTACTCCGAGGACATCAATCCTGTCAGAGGTTCTTTGTTCGGAATTGATTCCCTATCGCGGAAGAACAAGATTATTTCCGTGACTTCGCGCCAGTTTGATTTTATCACGCAGACAAAAAGATGGATTGAACAGCACTACTATAATAAAATTCAAGAAGTTTATTTTACCAATGAGCTTTCTAATAACAAGAGTGGAAGTTTTACGAAATCAGAGATTTGTCTTCGGGAAGGTGTTGATTTGCTGATTGATGATCATGTCAGACACGCCGTTGATTGCGCGGAACATGGAATTGATGTCCTCATTATGAACTCTCCATGGAATCGGAATTTTGAAGATACGGATAAAATAAAAAGAGTTTATTTATGGGAGGATGTTGTTAGTCGGATTTGTTGACTCCGTTTTTTCTATAACGCCTATTGATCATCCTCGAGAAAGTCAATTCCGAGTTCGGATTCGAGGTCGCCTCTTGGGTTTGTTGCGAAGTCGGTTGAGCCGAGAATTTGCGAGCTTTTGACACCTGTTACGATGATCAAGACCTTTATTGTTTTTTCCATGTCAGGCGAAATTTGCGCTCCGGAGATTATTTTTGCGTCGGGAGATATTTTGTCGCCGAGGATTTCCATTACTTTTTTGTATTCTTCCAAGGACATGTCGTTGCCTCCTATTATGTTTACAAGAGCTCCTGTTGCGTTTTCTATCTTGACGTCGAGGAGAGGATTGTTTATTGCCCTTTCGACTGCTTCTCTTGCGCGGTCTTTTGAGTCGGATTCTCCTATTCCAATCAAAGAAACGCCTCCGTTGTTCATGACGGCTTTTACGTCTGCGAAATCGAGATTGACGAGTCCTGATTTCGTTATCAGCTCTGTGATTCCTTTTACTGAATTTGTTAAGATTTCATCTGCGACTTTAAATGCGGTGTGGATTGGGAGCTCTGGAGCTATTTCGATTAGCTTGTCGTTGGGTATTACGATTAGAGTGTCGGTTATTGAGGCGAGTTTTTCAAGACCTCTTTGTGCGTTTTCTATTCTCTTTTGTCCTTCGACGGTAAATGGCAGAGTCACGACGCCGATCGTTAATGCTCCTGATTTTTTTGCGATGTCTGCGACGATTGGGGATGCTCCTGTTCCTGTTCCTCCGCCTAGACCGCAGGTAATGAATACCATGTCTGCGTTGCTTAGTTTTTTCTTTATCTCCTGTTCTGATTCTTTTGCCGCCTGCTCGCCTACTTTTGGATTGCTTCCAGCGCCTAAACCTCTCGTTAGTTCTCTTCCTATGAGGATTTTTGTGTCGACGTTTGTGTAAAGAAGGTCCTGCGCGTCTGTGTTTATTGCTATAATTTCACATCCTTTTATTCCGATTTCTTTCATTCGTGAAACAGAGTTTCCGCCGCCTCCGCCGCATCCAATCACCTTCACTCTTGTTGCATGTTCCTGAAGAAGAGATTCTAATTCCTCGTCAATAGATTGAGTTTTTTGGGAGTCCTTTTCGACATATATATCTGGCATAATAAAGACAAGAGGTAGATGTTTTTAAGGATTGTTATTGTATTTTGTGCTATAACGAGAGACCAAAATATTTCTCCATTGTTTTTTGTTCTCTCGAATACCTCAAGAATGCTGACAGTTGCATTCTTGACGGCCCCGAGAACCTGCGCAAAGCAGAAAAGGTTCTCGGTGTAGCAACTGACAATTTGG
>JACQLL010000048.1 GCA_016234025.1 Candidatus Pacearchaeota archaeon
GCTTAGTATTAAAGAAAGCATATTTTCCTATTTTTTAATTTACAAATCAGCTGGTTCTCAAACAATCATTTTTGCACAAGCCATAACTAATTTTTTATTTCTCATACCGATGATAGTATTTTTCATATTATTGGGTGTTTCTCTATACAAATTAAGAGACAAAATTGAAATGGCTAGAATAACAGGAATAATATACATAATATCTGCTTCGACAATGATTATAATTGTAGGAAGTTTCCTCTTATGGTTTGCACAGATTCTCGCAGCAATTATGTTCTTCAAAGCATCAAAGAAATTTGAAAGATGAAAAACTCTGATTGTATCTTTTGTAAAATAGCGCAAGGAAAAATTCCGGCAAAAAAAGTCGGAGAAAGTAACAACTTTATCGCAGTCCTCGACGCAAATCAAAAAATAAGAGGGCACACTCTGATAATACCTAAAAAACATTTCGTTACTTTACTCGACATTCCAAACAAACTCGGCGAAGAGCTGTTAAAATTCACAAAGGAAATTGCGTCTAAAATTCTCGAAACAAAACAAGGCGATGCTTTCAATATCTTGATGAACAACCTCGAACCGGCAGGCCAAGTCGTTAAGCACGCACATATTCACATTCTGCCGAGAAAAGAAGGCGATAGTGTGAAAATTATTTCATAAAAATTACTGTGAAAATAGATAATCAAAACTGGAAAAGAACATCTAAAAGAAGTCTGTTTAGTGGTATCTTTGGGGTATTGCTATTGGGCTTGTCGCGACTAAAATTTTTGCCAGCTCCAGTAAGATTTATCGTCGCTATTGTTGCTCTTATCTTACTCGGGTTAAGCATCTATTTCCAAATCAAAGATAAAAGCAGATTTTAATTACCACTTCTGAACAATCTTTAACATCGTAGAAATTGAAAGCATGATAAAACCAAAAACCAAAGAATTCCGGCCAAACTCTGTTTTGACCAGCATCCAGGAACTGGCGATGATTATCAAGGCGATGAAAACATTAAGAAAGAAAATAAAATTCTTAGCAAATTGGTAATTTTTCACACCCATCATCAGATAGATACAAATTCAAAATTTAATAAGGTTTCTGTCATAAAAATGGCTCTGGGGAGATTTGAACTACTTCAACTTCTTGCAATTGAGAAGTTGAAGGATCCGCGATAGAATATCGCGTGAGCCCGAAGGGAGTTCATGGCTCTGGGGAGATTTGAACTCCCGACCTCTGCCTTTCTCAAATCTCATTTGAGGAAATGAGAAGAACCTATTTCTTCGCTTTCATGAGAGCAGCGCTCTAACCAACTGAGCTACAGAGCCTAGACAAAGAGAGAAATAGAGGTTTTTAAGGATGTTGTCTTCCTTCGCTTAATTGTCTGTCATAATCCTCATTTCCTGAAAGCATAAAATCCAATTCTGCAAAGTGCCTTCTTGCTTGACGCATCACTAATTGCCCGCCAGCATTTTGAAAATCTTCTTCTTTCGAAATAGCTCTAAGCTCGTTAAAAGTAATTTCACAAATAAAAGCAACGTTAGGCATCATCCATCTGAAATTCGGAAAAGAGTTCATCATCGTCTTGTATCGCATAGACAAATCGTCCAAAGCAACCATCGCTCCAAAAAATTCTCTTCTCTCAAAATAATCCTTTGCAGAATTGAATCTGTTAACAACATCTCCAACAGCACTTAAGTAATTAATCTCACTCATCTTGCCAAAACGATATCCATCGTCGAAATATTAGTTTTTTTGTCGTTTGTCTCAAAGCTTTCGCTTGCGATGTTAACTTCTTTTATATAGACGCTGATGTCTTCTAAAGACCGCTTCGCAACCTCGGCAGCGTCAACCGCCTTTGAAATAAACTTCCCTCTTGACTTTACGACAACTTCACTCGCTTCTTTCTTCTTGAATTGAATTATAATTCCTCGGACATAATTAACAAGAGGTTTGCCACCGATGAACATAACGTTGTCCTGTTTTTCTTTAGAAATATCTCCTGTCCTCTCCGTGTTCTCTTTTTGCTCTTCCATTATACAATCTTTAGTTTTTCCTTTTTCGCCAGACCGACGATACAGCCGGCAAGCTTATTTCTCGTTGATTTATATTTGATAACGCCTTTTAAAAGTTTTTTGTTATTTTCAAAACTATCATTGAATTCATCTATTTCATTATAAAGCTGCTGCGCCGCTTTTCTAACCGTGCTTGATTTTATTCTTCCCATTATCTAAAACCTCTGTAACATTCAGCGAGTTTTTCGTCTTCGTAATTGGCAATAGCTTTGTCAAGTTCGGAAGGTTTTACTTCTTCGTCTTCAAGAATATCCGTAAGCGCTAAACTTCCTTTTTCTCCTCCGTATCGGTCATGATGATAATAAACGTCGACGCGATTTCCGGATGAAAAAACCCCTGTAACTTCGTAAACCCCTCTCTCCGGATTCTTAAACATTCTTCCAGCTACTCCGCCTCTTGCAATGTAATCAATAAATTTCAATCTGTCATTTTCATGGCCCGAAGTGTCTTTCGAATTTCCAATTTTAGCTTCTGTCATGTATCTCTTCATAAAAAAGCATATTTAAAGATTTCTGTCCTGAACGAAAAAGAAATGCCGTTGTATTCTTTAGTATCGTAAACGCAAACTCCTTGTTCATGCAACAAAACAAATTCCTTGACTCCGACGTCGAGAGCGAGTTTGCTGCAAATCGTGCAATAAGGTTTCCCCGCACGCACCGGCTTATCCATCTCATCTATCCTGATAAAATACAATCTTGAATCAATGACATCATCCACATTGTTTTTTAAGGCATTAATTATCGCTCTCTGTTCTGCATGAACGCAACAAGTTTTATCGGTTATAGTCCACCAATTTAATCTTTCGGTTTTCTGAAGCTTCGTGAGAAGCGAAGATTAGAGAACTTCGTTCTCTTTATTTATTGGTGGACTATTAGGGAACCAACACCGAGAAACTTAGTTGGTTCACTATACTTTGTCGTGATATGATTTTTTGTCAAAACAACACCTCCTGTTTTCTTCCTTGTTTTGCGGCGGGCTGTTAAAACCTCTACCAATAATCATGTTGTCCTTGACGATTACGGCGCCACATCGGGAACGTTTACATGTCGACATTGAACGCAGCTTTCACCGCTTCAACTATATATTCAGCTTCTCTTTCCGAATTTCCAAATAGATATCTCATAAATTAAAACCTCAACTTCTCGAACTTGACAAGATTTTTCCATTCGCTTAAATGTTCTTTTGCTTTTTTGTTCATCTCTCCGGGCGAGACAACAAGCACAGGCATTTTAATTCCGTTTGCTTTTTGCGATGCGACGACAAAATCATTTTCACTAACGTTTTTTTTGTCCCTTGCAAAAAGATAATATTCCTGTTTTCCAAACAAATTATCAATCCTGATTTTTGCTTCAAACTCTCTTTTCTTCTCTGAAAAAACTTCTAAAATCTCTATGTCCTTCGCTGTGAGATATTCTCTTACAATCTTCGCAAACTCACTTTCTTCTTTCTTCACTGCTTTTCTGACAACTTTCTTTTTCTCCTTTTCCGGCTTGATTTCTTCTTGTTGCTTTTCCTCCTCAGTCCGCATTTCTTTTTCGTCACTCACAGATTTGAGAGTTTCTTCCTTTATTGGTTTTCTTAATAAGTCAAGGGACTCTTCATCAGACAAAACAAAGTATTTCCAGAACATCCTTGTCTCTCCGTCGATATTTATTCTCAAAGGAGATGCAAAATCCTTTATCGACCTCAATGCAACTCTGACAATGGGCGTTTGTTCTGAATCTTCTAAGATTTTTTTATCTTTCAAAAGAAGAAATGCTTCTTTCTCTCTTTGGTTAAGATACTCAAAAAAATTCTCGAGTTTTTCTTCTTGTCCTGATAAAAAATAAAGAGGTGAACTCCCGACTCTCATATTGCTGATTTTAATTCTGCCTTCTGCTCTCAATTCGGATAAAAAAGCAGAGGCGAACAATAGCGAGACACCAACGTCTTTTGCAATCTGCACAGGCAAGCTCGGACCTCTTAATCTGATTCCTGCGATTATTCTATCTTTGCTGTTATTAACACTTCTCACGTCCTGCATTCTATAAAAAGAAATGTAAGAATTATAAATATTGTTATTCTGACAAAACAATAATCATTAAATACACCAAGAAATTAAAACAGGCATGGAAGAAGACATAAGAAAGGTTAGATTTTGCAACAGCGAGTATGATGGTGATCCTTTCCGCGATAATATACATCTTGCATCTATCGAATCAAGCATAGCAATGGTTTCTAATATGGCAGATGTTGCCCTTGAAAGAGTCCTGTATAATGATGAGATGAGAGAAGACGACAAACGAGCATTGCGTAACGCAGCGTCATTGCTCAACACAGCGCTTTGTGGCTGCGGGATAATGAGTTCAAAAATACCGGGAATCAGACAGCCATCTGCAACTTATGCTTGCGGGATGATACAAGAGTTTCTTAAACTGGAAAACCCCCGTGCACTAAAGAAAGCTATTCTTCCAATCAGACAGACCATCATAGAAACATACGAAGGCAGACAACAAGACAAACAAGCATTAGAAAGGGCGAAAGAATTTTTCGATAAACTTGCCGATTATTCTTTAGAAGAAGATTCGAGAAGATACCCCGCAGAGATTGATAGAATTGGAATGGGGTTAAGAGTTGCTTGACTAAAGCTTAGACTTTGACCTTGTCCTGCACCAGCATAACCGCATGAAACAAAAAAACCGCACGTGTCAATTATAGTCCACCAATTTAATCTTTCGGTTTCTGAAGCTTCGTGAGAAGCGAAGATTAGAGAACTTCGTTCTCTTTATTTATTGGTGGACTACGTCAAGAACCCTCAAAGATTTCGGGTTCTTGAGCGCATCCAAGAATTCAACTTTCAGAATTCTTGGTGTTAGGGA
>JACQLL010000045.1 GCA_016234025.1 Candidatus Pacearchaeota archaeon
GAACCCGAAATCTTTGAGGGTTCTTGACGTAGTCCACCAATAAATAAAGAGAACGAAGTTCTCTAATCTTCGCTTCTCACGAAGCTTCAGAAAACCGAGAAATTAAATTGGTTCACTATAACTGATAACTACAAATCTTTTTATATTAGAAATCTTTAGTACAAAAATGCAAAAAGAAATAGACAACGTGAAGGGCTTCCAGGATTTCCTGCCTCCGGAGTCATTAAAGAGAGATTATGTTAAAAAGATAATCGAAAAGTGGTTTAATCTTTACGGATTCGTTCCGATAGAGACACCAGTCATAGAGTTTGAAGAGTTGATGGCTTCCGGTTCCGAAGATGAAGCAGTCTCGGATAGATTTCGACTGACAGACAGAGGAAATAGAAAGCTCGGTTTAAGGTACGAATTTACTTTCCAATTAGCGAGGATATTCAGGCAAAATCCGAATATAAAACTGCCATTTAGAAGATATCAAATTGGCGAGGTCTTCAGGGACGAGCCTACATCAAGCGAACGATTCAGGCAGTTCACTCAATGCGACGCAGACATAATAGGCGACAGCTCGACAAATTCCGACGCCGAGTGCATTGCCCTCTTTGCAGATATTCTGAAAGAGTTAAAAATAAATCATGAAATAAAAATAAACAGCAGAAAACTTCTGAACTCGATAATAAAGAGTGTTCAAATTAGAGATAGTGATGCAGTCATGCGCGAACTTGATAAAAAAGAAAAACAGGGAGTTGATGCGGTAAAAATAAATTTGAGGAAATACGCCGAGTCAAGCCAGATAATAACTCTTTTCAAACTATTGGAAAAAGACATAAAGTTCTTTAAGGAAAACGCTTTCGACGGAATCGATGAGCTTAATGAGCTAGCGGAGTCGTGCTCACAACATAAGATAAAAGTTAAATTTGAGCCGTGGCTTGCGCGCGGTTTGAGTTATTATACAGGAAATATTTTCGAGATAAGCTCGCAAAAATCTTCGATTGCCGGCGGAGGGCGATATGACAACGTCGTCGGTAAATACTCTGCAAGGCAAATTCCTGCCGTCGGTATTTCTTTCGGTTTGGAACGACTTACAAAACTCGTTGAGACAAAAACCGAAGATTCTCCAAAGGTGATACTAATTTCGATAAGCCAAGATGCGGAAGCGATAAAACTCTCGAAACAACTAAGAAAATCAAACGTCCCGTGTACAATATTCTTCGACAAACCATCGAAAGCTTTGGACTACGCAAACTCAAAAAAAATACCCTATTCAATTTTCATCGGCGAAGAAGAAATCGGAAAGAAGAAATACAAACTGAAAAACATGGAAACAGGCAAAGAGGCCTTGCTGACGGAAAATCAGCTGTTGAAGAAACTTGCTTAATAAAACTTTGTCAAAAAACTTCTGAAAACTTATGTCCCCTCATCGGATTTCACACAACTTGTGTTGGAGCTGTTATTTTCATCGTGTTACTAATTTTCCGACTAAATAAGCACCGCTAGTTATACCCATCATGTTCAATGACGACGATCCGTATCCTTGACGAGGTCCGTCGATTTGGAGCATTCCAAGAGTTGCCATTTTTCTATTTTTAAAAAGATAAATCTGCATATTTTTATATCGCCCTGACCGAACTTTAACCAAACGGGCATATTCTTTTAATAAATTTTCATCCTCGGCAAATTCAGGAGGAACCTCATCGGGATGTCTTGCCAAAATTCTCCATACTTTACTATTAAGAATTTCTTCATCTAACAAATTCCTTTCCACAATTCCTAATTTTTCCCGAGAAACCTCTATTCCTTTAAGTGAGTCATACATTCCTTCTATGTTGGCAGAATAAGAATGAGAAGACGTGGATTCTAATTCAATACCAGGGTATATCAATTCCAAAGTTTTTCTTCCATCGGGAGTTATTCTTCCGTCTTTGTCCACTGTCAGAATAAACTTAACATCTGTGCTTCTTTCACTTGAATCGTAAGCAATTAAATCAGAAGTTGTAAGAGGGCTAACAATTCTCAAATTATTCCAGGAATTGTCAATCGCCATTCTCATATATTCTGCAATCGACAAAGGATATCTTCCTTCTCCGAGCAGTTTAGGCATCGTTTCAATAGCGCGGCCTTCGAAAAGTTTGTATACTTCAATCTTTGTATCAGAATTATCTTCTTGAATGTCCACACTTTTTTCTACTAACTTAGATTCTAATAATTCAGGAGAATTTGTTATTACGGACAGAGCACCAGCATAGCTCATTACTTTGCCTGTTGTTGTTCCAATCTCGCTTAAAAGTTCAAGACCAGAACTTTCCCCCAATCGCCGCTCTGCTTTCATTTGCTTTTTCAAAGCAAAAGTGTATCTTCTTTTCACAATTTCCGGATTTAGTTTGTCAATCTCTACTCTAATTTCCTCTCCCGTCGCTTCTGAGATTTCCGCAGCAATTTTTTTTCCAAGCTCAACATCTTGAGCATTTACGTTAACAAGGAATTCCCCATCTCTATCAATACCAATTTTCCCGATAACAGCATTCTGTTCTCTATCAAAAATCAGTCCTTTCTTTTTCTCAACAGGTCTTAATATAGAAAAACCATCCTCTCTAATAACTTCTTTCTTCGTCCCTTCATGCAAAGAATAACCAATAGAAAAGACATTAAACCAAAGTCCTGATGAACAACCAAAATCTTTACTTTTCAAAATATCGAATGCAGTTGCATAAACCCTCTGCCTTTTCACCTTAGGTGTCTCACTCACTCTCAACTTTGCAAAAATTGCTCGCTCTTTGCTCTTCTCATTCCTTCTATATTCTTCTAATTCTTGTCTCTCAATCCCTGACAAACCCGTCTCGTTTCTCAACCCCTCGAGAGGATTCTCCTCTTTGTATCCCGTGATTTCGTTCATCTCTGAAACAAATTCTTCGACTGACTGCGGTCTTTTTGCGGCGTCGTTTGCCAGCACTCTCTTCATAAGAAAATCATTTAATCTCCCTGCTTTCTCTTCTCCGAGCGACTCCACAACTCTCTTATCGTCAGTCAACTGTTCCGGAGATATCCACGGAAGTTCCTCCATAAGTAGATAATACAACGAAACTCCGGCGCTGTAAATATCGCAAAGATGTTCCCTTCCTTTCAGCTTCTCAACGTTCCCGTCTCTTAGTTCCGGAGCCATATAAACCAGCGTCTTGACCGCAGGAGTTATGTCCTCATTTTGCAGAGATATTGACTGGGCAACACTCTGCGAAACCTGCCTTATTCCTGAAGCTCTCTTGCTTTCAAAATCGACAAAAACCGGCTTGACCGATTCCCCGTCTTTATCAAACCTGTAATTTTCCAACTTTATATCGAGAAGAACGTGTCCTCCTTTATGCAAATCTCTTATCGGATTCAGCATCTCGCCGAACAATTTCATTTTTCCTTCGACGTCTAATTTCCCGTTTATCTTCCCGTCGAATAATTCCTCTACAGAATAAGGGACGAACTCTGTGTAGACTCCGGGTTTTTCGTCGCCAGTTGCAACAAAGGCAAATTTCGGCGTGTGCTCGCTTCCATTTTTCGCAAGCTGCATGATAATCTTCGCTTCCTTCTTTAACTCACTGATTTCTGTATGACTAAGATTTCTCGGGCTCTTAAATGCCGCCTCCAAACCAGAATCATTTCTGACTCTCTCAACAACGCACCTCCGCCCCTCTGCAATATGCTCGACAAAATCCCAGCCAGGCAAATAATCCCTGGTCAGCCTTACAGAAGTTTCTGCACTGTCATTCAACACGCTACTTTCTCTTCCAGCTTCTTCCAAATCATTCTTCTCCTCGTAAATGATTCTATCGCTTAAACTAATTGTAACTGGCTCGGCTTCTTTCCCGTCGGCATTTTCAGTATTATCGTCGTGATTTATTTCTTTTTCAGGAACGCTGTCAACTTTAGTTTTCTTTTTCGGGCGGTAAACAACGCAGTCCTCGGGGTTAAATCCTCCGAGCTCCCGTTCTCTCAAGCCGCCTTCTTCGCACATAACTTCGACGTCTGTCATAAAAAAACACTTGCGAAGAGGTATATAAAACTTTCTACTTCGCCTAAATAATCAATTCAACAATCTTATTTTTACTCTTCGGCGTTTTAATTTTTATCTTTGAAAAATCGACATCGAACTCCTTCGACAAAATTTTAATCGGCTCTCTGTTTGCCTTTCCTTCTTCTGCCTTTTCTTTCAAGAAAACGAGATAATTTTCCTCGTCCAGCTTTACAATTTCTTCCCTGCCGGACTTCGGCTTCACTTTAACTTTGATTATCAAAACCAATCTCTCCTTTTATTTTCTCTAAAGCTTTTATAACTAATTCAAAATGCTCTGTTTCATCGACGTCGAGTTCTTCAATTCCCTTCATAATATCCTCTCTGTTTATTGCAGAGGCAAATTCTTTTTTCTTCATTGCTTTTCTGACAGAATTTGCACTCATTCCTTCAAAATTTCCCGAGCGCACTTTCGCCAGTGCTGTTACTAAACCAGACAATTCGTCGACGGCAAATAACGTTTTAGCCATCGCACTCTTTCTTTTGACACCGGTATGCTCGCCATGTCCAAGAATCGCCTCGCAAATATTCTCGTCAACTCCTTTCTCTCTTAAAACTTTAACACCTTCGACCGGATGTTTGTCCAAACTCGGATGCGCCTCCCAGTCAAAATCGTGCAACAAACCGCAAATCCACCATTTATCTTTTTCCTCGTCGTTTAGATTGTTTTTCTCTGCATACGCCTCCATGCACGCTGCAACTCCGAGGCAATGTCTTTTCAAACCATCTAACTTCACCCACTTGTTCAATAACTCCAATGCTTCTTCTCTTGTTTTCATTTTGTAAAATTACAACCTATCTAATCTCATCAACTCTGTCTTCAAGCTCGCTTTTCTTCTTTAAATCTTCGTTCTCACTTCTGGAATAATCTCTCTTAATAACAGAATAAAGAACAGAAAGAATTAATGCAGATGCAAATATTCCCCCGCCGACATATACTCCGAATTGAATTGGTTCCAGCTCCATAAAATTAGATAATTTATATGTATAAAAAGTTATCTGCTACTTGAGCTGTTAAGTTAGCGTCAATACTTTGGTTAAACCTGACTTCGTAAATAAAGAGATTGACTAAAATTTCGCCTCGCGACCAGCAATCTCTAATTGCCAAATTGACGACGCAGCAAGCTGTAGGGTATTAAACCCAATTTGACAATAAAAAATTGGGCTTGTGTTTAAAATTCTTCTCCCACCAAGAAACATTCTTCATCTTTTCTTTCCCTATCTCTAACAAATAAAACTACTTTTTCCTTGTCAACATATACTTCTTTATCTCCATCAAGTCCAATTAAAGTTTTCTCTTTCATTTTTTCAAAATCTTTGAAATATCTTTTAGATTTAAAAGGACCATATTTATTTTTATATAAATCAATTATTTTTATTATCAAAGGTTTATTTTTAGAAATACCAATTTTACTTTCAATACATCCGTAATAAGTCAGATAACTAATTATCGCTTTTTTAGCAATATTTTGAGTATTTGTGTCATTATAATATCCACATTCAAAACAAAAACCTGGCTTATTTTGTAAATTCATATAGCTATCTGTTGAACCAGGGTGAAATTTGTCTATGTTACAAACTATTTTTTCTGCATTAAATATTTTAGCTGTCTCTATATTTGATTCATCACATATCACGAAGGGAACAGAGTCCTTAGTTAAACTTGCGTGTATGTCTAAAAGAGCATCAGCCTTATCTAAATAAGGAATAATCTCTTCTGCTGTTTTTCCTTCTAGACTTTGTTTTATATCCGATAGTTGTTTTTTAAAAAAACACCTATTAAGATTCTGTTCTACGAATCTTTTATTTTGCTTTATTGCTTTAAGATTTGCATAGATGAACGTTACCTTTCCAGAATTTATTTTAAGTTTAGGGAGCAAAAGGTCTGTAGCTTTAACACCACAGACCTCATTGCCGTGCACACCTACAAGTACAACTAACTTTTTTCCTTCCCTCTCACCTTGTTTTTCAACAACCTTGATATTACTTCCCATTGTTTTACTCCTGCTTTACAGTAGAAAGAAGAGTTGAAATTCTTTCTTTGTCAAAAGATTCAAACTTCCATACATACCATGGTGCATTTTTCTCAGGGTCAACAAACAGTAATCTCCCTTCTTGTTCTGAAAATATTCTCCTAAGTATAGACAACACTCTTCCATTTTTAGTTCTTACTACAAAATTTTCATAATCTTGTAATCTTGCGCCATTAAGTCGTACAGCAGAAGCTAACAATCCTCTTCCCGAACCTTGCTTGTCTTCAACAATTCCTAACTCTGCCCCATAAAATGTTCTTTCCAAATTTATGCCTGCTGAATCAAGCATCGGAGCTATCCTGGGGAAGTTTACCGATTTTGTTCTTGTTTCTGTAGGGACTTTGTAACCCCAACTAAAACCAAATGGATTTTGTTTATCTTCAAGTAAATATCCTATAAATCCTTCTTTAGACAACGCTTCTCTAATAAGATCATTTTGATTAACAAAGTCTGGATAAAAATCAATTAGTTCCCTCCCACACACAACACAAGATTCTAATCCATTTGCATTTCCAACTACTCCTGTCCGTTTTGATTTGTCTAAAGGCCATTGATAGTCTGTAGGAATTTTACGAGAGGTATATTGCACATTACATCTTTCACTCTCGTCAGATAACGAAACTCCAGAACAAACTCTTTCCTCATACCAAGGAGGACCACTAAATACTTCTTTGTAAACAGAAGAAAGTTTCCCAACATCTTTAAGAGATATTCTTCTTACAGCTATAGATTCCATCTTAAAATACCTCCTTTCAATTCGTCAAGGGCAATAGGAGAGAATTGAACTCTCGTCTCCGAAGCCACAATCCGGCGCTCTGCCGTTGAGCTACTACTGCCTATGAAAAAATAATTTGATTTAGAACTGATGAATATAACCAGCACTTAGGTTTGTGCCTTTAGCTCCATAATATCTCAAAAATAAATTAATAGAAGTATAACTACAAACAGTGAATACAACCAGCGTTTTTGAACGCCCTTGCTCCTATAAATGTTTGACTTTTCATAAATTTATGTAGTTTTTACTACTTTATAAAACTTTCTTTTCAGATTTCTATATTCCCAAAAGGATAAATCTACTATAGTGAACCAACTAAGTTCAATGCAGAACTAAAGTTCCGCAAGTCCTCGCTCTTCACAGAGCTTCGGATCTCGGTGTTGGTTCCCTAACACCAAGA
>JACQLL010000042.1 GCA_016234025.1 Candidatus Pacearchaeota archaeon
ATATAATCTTCTGCAATTAATAACTTTTTTGTATCATACTTAGTCCACTTTTCTAATAAATCCAAAAAAATATCATCTTTGAATATCTGAAAATTCTTCCTAAAATTTTTTTCAAGATTTTCTTTTAAACATGAAGCAAATTTACCTAAATCTCCATTGGGAATTTCCTGATAAACTGCAAATTCGTCAATTGCCATTGGCGGCAATTTTTTTGCAATTCTTTGTAATCTCCTTACCAGTCTTTCAGTGTAATATTCTTTTCTAATCCCCCTATATATTTTATCCACAATTTTTTTTGTTGGCAAGGATTTTGAGGGTTCAGAGTAATCTTCATCAAATGAGGAGTTTCCTAATTTTTTGTGTAATTCACAAACTCCCAATGTATCAAAAACAGTAAAGTGGGTTTTCTTTATTTCCTTACATAGTCTTGTTCCTCTTCCCATCATTTGCTCAAAGAGAACTCTTGATTTAACTACTCTATCAAATAAAATATTTTCAATTTTAGGAATATCGACTCCCGTTGATAATAAATCTACTGTAACTATAATTTGTGCTTCAGTTAAAGAGTTTCTAAATTTTTTTATTAAAGTTCTGTTGTCTTTTCCAGATTTGTAAGTTATTTTAAATACTTTATCATCTCCATATCCAAACTCTTCTCTAAAAGCTTTAACTAACGCATCTGCATGGCTTCCTTTATCGTTATCATGCTTTGCAAAAATTAGGGTTTTCTGTCCTTCTTTGTAATATTTTTTAAATTCTTTAGCAATTCTTCTTAGTCTATCTGGAATTGTTAAATCTCTCTCTAACTTTTCAGCATCAATTTTAATATCTTCTTCCGCAAATTCTTCCTCGGTTAATCCAGTTTGTCTGTCTTTGATTAAATATCTTTGTTCTTTTGGAATATAAGCATCCTCTTTAGTTGACTTGGTATTTATTCTAACAACATCATAATCTACTAAATAGCCATCCTCAACTGCTTGTTTAAGTGGATAAGCATACTCTAGGTTTCTATCAAAAAAAGCAAATGTTCTTGCTGTTGGAGTAGCGGTTAGTCCTATTTGAACAGCATCAAAATATCTTAAAACAATATCCCATTGATTATAAATTGATCTATGACATTCATCTGAAATAATTAAATCAAAAGCATCTATTGGGATTTTCTGATTATATTCAATTGATTTATCTTCCCATTCCATTTCATCTTCTTCCTCTTCATTAGCAAAAGGACTTCTTCCCGTTATTTGTTGATATAATCTTTGTATGGTTGTAACATATACATGGGCATCTCCTTCTTTTGGTGCAGCTATTTTAGAAGCTTGCATCAATTTAGAATTGTATTTAACTTTTGATTCTTCTTCAGAAGGAATCCTATCACAATAAACTTCGTATATCTCATCAAATTTTTTCCCAGGTAAAGCATCATAAGTTGCAAAAGCAGTGACTGCTTGATCAGCAAGCTCTCTTCTGTCTACTAAAAATAAAATTCTCTTAAATCTTTTTGGGTTAGTTGATAGAAACCTAAACACTGATGAAACAACTGTAAAAGTTTTTCCTGTTCCTGTTGCCATATGAAGGAGTATTTTTTGTTTTTTATCTTTTAATGCTCTATCTATTTGATTTATTGCTTCAGATTGATAATATCTTAAACCTTTTTCCCCAGATTGTGTAAAATTTGAGACAAGTTGATCATTTGATTCTTGAAGATTATAAGTATCTAATAATTTTAGTGCTCTGGGTGTATGAAATGTAAATAATTCATGATGTTTAGAATCTTCCACTCTTAGATCTCTAAATATCAAATTAATAATTGTATTTTGATACTTATCTAGTTTAGTATTTGCAGCATAAACATAATTTACTCTTAAAGGATTAGCATATCTTTCTATAGCTTGAATAAGTGCATGTTCAACAGTTTCACATCCTTCTTTCTTAGCTTCAACAATAGCCCATAGTTTGCCATCTATATACAAAGCATAATCTGCGAACTTACCTTTAACTTCTAATTCAGGAAGAGCATAATTTCCAGAGCTTGGAACCTTATCTCCAATTTTTAGGATTTTCCAGCCAGTTTCTTCTAGGTGTTTATCAATATATTTTCTAGCTAAGGCTTCCCCATATAATTGCTCTTGTGCCATATTTTCCATAAGAAAACCGCGTATAAAAAATTATGTGCTCACTTCTCCGTTTGGGATTTTCACATTCTCAAATTCACTGCCCCGCGCGGGACTGGAATTGTTTTTTGTTTATGCTCCAATGGGGCATGGCACATTTTATGAATGAATGCTCCTACCGGGATTCGAACCCGGGTTTCCGCCGTTCTCCATCACCTCGAGTCGAGGCAACGTAACCAAAGACGTTAGTCCTTGGAATGCCTGTCCTAAGAGAGGACTGAAGTTATCATCTAAGCGAATTAAACTTCGGCCTTCGAGAGGGCGACGTCCTTGGCCTCTAGACTATAGGAGCTGACAATTTAGAGATTTAAGCGTTTAAAAATATTGTTAGACAAAGGTAAAACGACTTAAGAGGATATATTTGACTGCGATAATGTTTATAAAACTGATTACTTGTTTTGATTATGGCCGAAGAACAATCTTGTGTCGAACCGGAAATCATCGATTACGCGATTTTGTATGAGATTCTTTCACACGTCCCTGTCAACAGAAAAATCAACAATCTTGAAAAGCAGTTGCTGGACATATCTGTCGAGATTGGGGAAACAATATTCGCTAAAAGATTCCCAATAAACAAATATCACTACTCTCCAAATCTTAATTCTGCGCTTGGAGAAATTGTGCATTCAGGTTCAATAGTTTATCTGGGACCTTCTTTAGAAATTACAGCGGTGAAACAAGGCGCGCATAATATGGCGGGCTACTACTCTAAACAAACTTCGAAAGAAGATAAAGAACAACTCGCTTTGATAGGTAGAAAGATAAAGTATGATTAGATTACTGCCTAGGAAACTTAAATCTCAATCGTTAAAAAAATTTCTCCTGTGAGTTATGACGGACTCTCAAAGAGAGGAGTAATAATTTCACTTAAGCCGTGTTATCTGTCCCGAAAGTCCGCAGACTTGAGAATGCAATGTGGTTCGAAAAAATCGAAGATTTTTGAGAAAGTTGCGTAGGGGGCAAAAAAGTAAAATAAAGTTTTAAGGCAAGAATTGTGTTTATTTAAGATATTCTCGAACAGTTGGTTTTGAAAAATCTGGATGTCTTTCTGGATGCAAAATTCTTTCAACATCTAAAGTTGAAACTGCTCTTGCAGAAGTGCCAAAAATATCTGCATACTTTGCTCTTACTTCTGATTCTGCTCTTGAGTCTTCAAAAGTTTTAAGAGGAACAATACAAGAAGGATCATATCTTGGTGTTCTTTCGGTTCTTGGTGTTAATTCTATAACAAAAGCCTGTTGCTGAAGAGCATGTAAATTTACAACATTCCCATGAGAATCAATAACGCAATCAGCAGGAACCCTTATGTTTCCAGGTTGATAAATTTCAACGCCATCTTCGGTTGTCTCAACATAAAAAGGCATAGTATTTGAAAAAGTTAAAGTTGGTACTTGGACTCCAGATTTTTCAAGCTGCCTTAATCGATCTGAAAGTTCAAAATGATCCATTTGTCTTCTTGGATGAAGATATCTATTCATATTTCTCTCACGTCTTTCATCTATCGCTAAATAAGAAAATAATTCTCTTCTTTTTCCTGTGAAAGGATCAACAACATCAACGGTGCCTCTCATAACCCGAAGTAATAAGGAAGACTATTTAAATCTTTCGGTTTATAGTCTTTTGCAAGTAGTTACAAATAGGCCGACCCGTAGCAATTGCGTATAATCCCTGTTAGATTCTCCTTCTTTAAAGGACGAGCGAGGAAGTTTAAAAAACAACGAACGAAGAGTATTTTAAGATTGGATTATTATCTATGAAACTTAAATCTCAATTGCCCCTTTGTATCTGGTCTGTAATCAATTACCTCAAATAAATTACAAACATGAATCTGTTTAAAGGTATTGTGAGTAATTTGTCCAAGCTCCCATGGGTCACAGAATTGAATAGTAATGCCTTTCAGTGATTTAGCTTCCATGTGGAAATGATGTTCTGTTACATAGGCTCTCACTAAGGAAGTTTTGCTTTCTATGTAAGAGTCGACAATTTTCAATATAGTATTCCTCCCAACTTTAACTCTATAAAGATGTCCATCATTTCCTCTTTTTGCCGCTTCAAAATTATATTTCGCTCTTACGTAATTGGCGGACATAAGCTCTTCCAAATCAGACATTTTTGGAACCCGTTTATATTTTGGCAACATTCAAGTAGATAGTTTTTTAGTTTAAAAAATTACTGATTCTCACTCAAACCCTTTCTCTGTCTGATTCTCTTGATGACGTTTGGTTGAAGTTCGGCCGGCATTTTCTGGAACTCCTGATCGATTAAGCTTGAGACGCCTCTGCCTTCTGTCGCCGAGCGCAAATCGTTGCTCCAGCCGATCATTTCCGAAACAGGTATTTTTGCCTTGATGATAACTGTTTCAGCTTCCTGTTGAACGTCAAGGAGTTCCCCTCTCTTGCTTCCGATTAATTGAGTTACTGTTCCCATGAAAGAAACAGGCGATTCTATTCTTTGAGTTTGCACCGGCTCTAATAAAGACGCTGCCGCGGTTTTCATCGAATCGTGAACGCCTGCTCTGACCGCAGGATAAACCTGCGCCGGACCGCGATGCATGTGGTCAACGTGTATTTTAGCGTCGTGGAGAATTACTTTTGTTTTCATCATTGGCTCTTTTGCCAAAGGTCCTGCGTCGATAATTAACTTCCATCCGTCCATGATTGAGTCGATGATTTCTCCAAGAAGAACAATTCCTCTCGTTCTGTCCTGGAATACATTTCCTTTGTAGGTCTCCTTGTATTGTCTTGCTTCTTCGTTGCTTACTCCGAGTTCTGATAATTTCTTCCATGTTTGCTCTGCTCTTTTTTTCAGTCGCTCTTCAGGAATGTCTCCTGATTCTATTGCTTTATAGACCTCTTCCTCCAAAGGTTCGATACTGAAGAAAAGAATGTTGTGGCCGTTCGGTGTTCTTGCCTGAACTTCTAAACTTGGTTTTGTAACGGCCTCTCTGTAAACGATTATCGGCGAGCCTGTCTTGACCTGAAGATTCTTTTCTGTCTTGATTCGGTTTTCTATTATTTCTAAATGTAGCTCTCCCATTCCGGACATCAGGTTTTCTCCTGTCTCTTCGTTAATTTCTATCTTAATGCTTGGGTCTTCTTTTGCGATTTGTCTCAAGACCTCGACTAATCTCGGCAGGTCGCCCGGTTTTGTTGCCTCGATGCTTTTCGTGACTACTGGGTCGAAGATGTGCTTGATTGATTCAAATGGCTCGATTGGTTCTCCGCTGACTGTTTCTCCGGCGTTGACTCCTTTAAGTCCGACCAAGCCGACGATATTTCCGGCAGAAACGCTGCTTAACTGGACTCTTCTCGCGCCTTTGTAGATTGAGACCTGTTGTAAGTTTATTTTTCGTTTCGCCAGGTTCATGTAAACAGGGTCGCCTTGTTTTAATGTTCCGGAAAATAATCTTCCTGCCGCTATTTCTCCGGCGTTTTTATCGAAGACGACTTTTGTGCAGATGAATGCTGGTTCGCCTGACTTGCTGCAATGAACAAGGTCTTGTCCGACTTTGCTGTCTAATTCACCGTGCCAGATTTTTGGTATTCTGTATGGCTGGGCAATGTCAGGGCTTGGGTGATGTTTGATTACCATGTTTAGAACGACTTTATGCAGAGGTGATTTTTTTGCAAGTTCTTTGTATTTGTCGTCTACCGAATTATAGGCCTCAATTATGTCTTTGAATGATATTCCTTTTTTCTTCATGTAAGGGACGCTTAGAGCCCACTTATGGAAAGCCGAGCCGAACGCGACGCTACCGTCCTGAACGTTGACCTGCCATTTGTTTCTAAATTCCTCTTCTGCGAGGTTTCTAATTAGTTCGTTGACCTTGCTTATTATTTTGATGAAACGTTCCTGCATTTGTTCCGGAGTTAGTTTTACTTCCCTTATCAGGCGGTCGACTTTGTTTATGAAAAGTACCGGCTTGACTCTTTCTCTTAGCGCTTGTCTTAGAACGGTCTCGGTTTGCGGCATGACTCCTTCGCTTGCGCAGACGAGAACTATGCAGCCGTCGACGGCGCGCATCGCTCTCGTGACGTCGCCTCCGAAGTCAACGTGTCCCGGCGTGTCGATTAAGTTAATCAGATAATCTTCTTCTTCAATCTTGTGAACCATGCTGACGTTCGCAGCGTCGATAGTTATTCCCCTTGTCTGTTCGTCTTCGTGAAAGTCCAATGCTCTTGCCGAACCGGCGATTTTTTCTGACATCATTCCCGCGCCTGCCAAAAGGTTATCTGAAAAAGTCGTCTTGCCGTGGTCGATATGCGCGGCTATCGCTATGTTTCTAATCTTCTCGGGAATTCCCATCAGTTTGATAACAATTTCTTCTGTCTTGTCCATATATTTTAAAGATGCAAAATTAGGTTTTTAAAGTTTTAGTCGGCTGTAAACAGTGGTCATAGCCAGGGATGCTCTACGATAAAACCACAGAATAAATCTTCAAACCTGCGCGCCAATCCCTCGAATTGTTTTCTGTATAATTCTACGTGTCTCTCTATTGCAGGTTGGATGTGTTCAGGAGATTGTACCTTAATCACATTGTATCCTTTTTGCCGGAAATGTTCGTTGTTTTTTTCTTCCCAATCTTCACATTCCGGAATTCCTCCTTCATATCTTTTTATAACAGCGGTACAATTAATCTCTGAAGCATATGCGATATTTGCAAGAACATTTCTTTCTCTATCAGATTCGCTTGGTAAACTTACTTTATTGCCTGCTCCAACCCCGACGCCAATACCGGCACTACCATAGTAAACCTTTCCGGCTTGGGGGTCCACTCCATAAACATGAACTGCTGGTCTGAAACCATCTTCGAATGTTACTTTGTATTCAAGGATTATTTGTTCTCGATTTTGTTCCATAATTTTATTATTATTTATCAGTATTTAAATATTTGGATTTGTTGTAATTTTTCAGGAGATGCTAATTGTGTATAGTCAACGACATTATTAACTCCCTGTTTTGTCGTTGACTTATTAGGGAAAGACTTTCGTCTTTCACTATAGATTAGTTTAGTCGCTTAAATTATTTTCTTCTTACTCGAACAGGTCCGTATGATTCAGGGTTCTCGTCGTAATTTACAGGTATATATATTCTTTCTGTTTTTAATGCCTGCGTGTTGATTGCATGAACTGCCTCATTAACTCGTGCCGCGTTGTCGTCTGTTATATCTTTCGAAGAAAGAGGCTTAATGCATTCGTATTCTTCTACAATCCGCGTTGATCCAGCTTCATTAGTCCAGTGCCCAAACAGCCTTTTAATGCCTGCTCTGCTAACAAGTTCTCTTCCAAAATGTTGAGCCGTGCCTAAAGAAGCTCGTGCTAATTTAACAGCTAAGTTCTCTTCTTCCGGTAAATCGTAGTTTTTCATATCTTCTCCAGAAAATAGAAGTATTTAAACCTTCCTCTTGTTACTACTTTAAAGTATCTTAGAAAACAAACCTCCCTGTTTTTATCTGAAGAAATCAAAGAACCAATATTTTAAATATAATCGTCAACATTAAATAAAAAGATGGTGGTCGAAAGTTTATTTGTCGAGCTTAGTCTGGTAATTATCGTCGCTGTAGTCGTGTCTGCGATTGTCAGAGCGTTAAAGCAGCCGATGATTCTTGGCTATATAATTGCCGGAATTATTGTCGGGCCGTCGTTCCTCAACATAATAAAGTCGGTTGACAGCATCTCGACTTTTGCGCATCTCGGGATTTCTATTTTACTTTTCATGGTTGGCTTGAATTTAAATCCGAAAGATATAAAGGGTGTGAGCAGGGCTGCGATAATCACCGGGCTTGGGCAGTTGCTTTTTCTTTTCGTAACAGGGTTCGGAATCGCCAAGTTATTCGGATTCGACGGGATGTCTTCGCTTTACATCGCTCTTGCATTGTCTTTCAGCAGCACTATCATCATAATGAAATTTTTGACAGACCGGGACCAGACGAAAACGATTTACGGAAGAATTGCGATAGGTTTCCTGATTGTTCAGGATTTGATTCATGTCATTGCCTTGATTTCTTTGATAATGCTTGGTTCTGTCACAGAGGGCGCGGCTGTCGGAGGGATTGCTTTGACGACTTTAATAAAAGGAGCGATTGTCGTCGTGGTTTTGCTTATGGTAAGCATTTATGTTCTTCCTTCGCTGGTGAGATTGGCGGCTCGTTCGCAGGAAATGCTTTTCCTTTTCTCTCTTGGCTGGGCTTTGTTGTTGGCGACAGTATTCTATTATATTGACTTTTCTTTGGAAGCCGGCGCATTAGTTGCTGGAGTAACGTTGTCTTTTTCTCCTTACAAATATGAAATTAACTCACGGGCCAAGCCATTGAGGGACTTCCTGCTCTTGATATTTTTTGTCTGGCTCGGTGCACAGCTTGGTCCGATTGACTCCGGCTATGTTGCTCCGATAGTCGTCTTTTCCCTTCTTGTCCTGATAGGAACTCCTTTAATTGTAATGTTATTAATGGGCTTTCTCGGATACACGAAGAGAAATAGTTTTCTCGCCGGATTAACGGTCGCGCAAATCAGCGAGTTCTCTTTCATCATAACTTCCCTGGGAGTTGCGCGAGGATACATTTCTTCTGACATTCTGACGATAGTTATTGCAGTAGGTTTGGTGACAATCGCAGGTTCCTATTACTCTTTGGAAAACTCTGAGAAAATTTATTCTAAACTATCAAAGAAATTGAAAGTGTTTGAGAGAAGGGGGAGAAAGGTCGATGAAGGAATTTACCACCTCGAAAAAGAATACGATGTTATATTGTTAGGATATAACAGAATAGGGTATAACATTAAAAAGTCGCTTGAGAAAATGGAGAAGAAAATCTTGGTCGTCGACAACAATCCGGAAACGATAATGTCGCTTGTTTCCAGAGGATACGAATGTAGGTACGGCGACGCCGAAGACGAAGAGTTGTTGGGAGAGCTGCCGATTAAGGAAGCGAGAATGATAATCTCGACGATTCCGGAGTTTGACACGAATATTCTCTTAATCGATAAAATTAAGAGAATCAACAAGAAGGTTATTTTCATAGCCGTGTCGCATCAAATCGACGAGACGATTTCGCTTTACAAAGCCGGCGCAACCTACGTGATAACACCGCACTTTTTCGGAGGGAAACACACTTCTTACCTCCTTGAGAATTATGGCTTTGACAAAAACGAATTTGAGAAAGAAAGTATTAAAGACATGAAAGAGTTATTAGACAGGAAGAAAGAAGGACATCGCGACGTTTTTCATGTAAGGGACTAGTGAATTATTCCAGTCGATTTGTTGAATAACATTGGGCTTGTGGAGAGTTTCCGTTGGGAAATTCGGACGAACGACTGCAGGGAGTGAGTTCTATAAATCCTGTTAAGTGATGTTTTCGTAAGAAAAAGTGCAACGTCACAAGCGAAGCGCAGAGTGCCTGCAACTATTGTTTTCGTGGGTCGGCTCGCTCGTTTTTCTAGTAACTTGTTAGTGGTAAGGTTTATAAATAAAAGAAAGGTACAATTTTAATGAAAGATACAATTACCGCAAAAAGATGGAAAGATGAATTGAATAGCGAAGCATTTTTTAGAAAATTAAGGAGAACGGAATAATGGGAATAGAAGAAAGAATAGCATTTAGAGAAGCATTACTTAGTCATAGAACTAAAGAGGAGTGGAAAGATTACAGGCCACAGCATATGAATTTTTATCATTCTCTTTTTTCATTTGAAGGAGCAGAAGTTGCTGGTAGAGATTTAATTGCAGAATATTCTTCTAGATTTCCAACAAACAGAGATTATTCTGATAGGGCTCACTTAAACAGGATGCTTGAAGAATGTGCAATTCCGCAATTTTCTTTTAGTGATCCTGAAACCTTAAGGGGATTCCTACTTTCTGCAAAAACGCCGGCGGAGTGGAAAAAATACGCACCATCTTTTCATAGTTTTGATAGTATGACTTTTCAATTTGCAGGAATTAATCTTAAAGGCCAGATGTTATCGCACAACGTTTTTGTTGAACTGGAGAACAAAAAGAACGGAACCAATTATGCTTTTATCGATTATCATAGAATTCCAGATTTAACTAAAGAACTTTGGAGAGATCATAGCACTAAATTTGTAGCCAAGTTATTTGAACTGGCAGGGTTAGATGTGAAGAGTCGTGATATTAGAGAAGAACGGCTTTCAAAAGAGAAATTGAGAGAAATTCTTTTGAGCAAGAAATCTATAGACGAATGGGCTAAGTGGGAAGGAAATTCTCCTGACTTTGATAAAATGAGATTTGATATGGATGGTGTAAGAATCTTTAGCGGTTCCTTGCTAAGACGAAGATACGGAGAAACTCAAAACGGAAGATACTCTGCAAAAGAAATATTTGATGATGCGGGAATCTCTGTGGCAAGTGATCCTGCCTTATTAAGAAGCAAAAAGGAAGATTATTTTGAGAGAATTTATGCTTTTTTCGATAATCCAACTACGATAAGGAATCTGATGCTCCAAGTGCAAAGCGAAAATGAATGGGCTCAATTTCAGGAATTTGGTCCGTTAAGACAGAAAAGAGTTACTTCGGATGGAAGAGGTTTAACTTTACACACTTTATCAATGCTATATAATATCCACAAACATAATTCAACAACAAATGACTTGGAAGATTGGATAACTTTAGGGGATGCTCAAGACAACCCTTCTTTAGCAGGAATTGCTACCAGCAATAAAAATACTCTAAGTGAACTGCTTGACTTCGCAGGTATTGAGCATAGATGGAGAGCTGAACTAAATGATGTAGATTTGAAAGATTCGGTTTTGCTTCAAAGATTATTACTTCGTGCAGAGTATAATGGAGCACCAGTTAATTTTAACCAAATCTCGTCTATGAATGCGGAGAAATTTAGATACACCACTTTTGAAGATCCAGAAACAGGTTTAAAAGTTAAGGGGCATGCTTTAATGTTGTATTATTCTGCTTTTGATTATTGGAAAGCACATCCACAATACGAATTTAGCTATGTCGTTCAGAAATTAAAGAAAGGTAAGTCAAACATAAAAGTTATGGAAGATATAATCTCAAGGTCGGGTTTAGGATGAGAAAAAATTCAGAAGGAGATTTTTGAAATTGATATATCACGGAACATCTCTTGAACACTCTCTTTACATAGCGAGAGACGGAGCTATTTTATCTCACTAGTATCAAGTCGCAAGAGGTGTTAGAGATTCGTTCGGTAAAAAAGGACTTGGAGGATTTCAAGATGAAGAAGCATGGAAAGATTTGTAAGAGCATTAGAGCAAGAATAGCTATCTCTTATAAATTCTTCCTCTTTTGTCTATTACCCTGACCCAAATTATTTTTCTTTGAAAATCAATGTCCATTAAGGCTCTATAATCACCAATTCTTAACTTATAATATTCTCCCTCGTAATGCTCGAGAAAATGAAAGGGATTTTCTTTGATTTGCTCTAATTTATTAACTATTCTTAAGGCGATATCTTGAGGAAGCTTATCAAGAAAACCTTGTGCTTTTTTATCTACTTGTACTGAATAATTCATTTTTTGGATAAAATTCTCTTTTTAACATCTTCCAAAGAAACATACTCTTTTTCAGAACGCTTTCGTGCCTCTTCTAATTCGTTTTTTGCCCAATCAGTTAGTTCTATCTCTTCCATTTCTCTTTCTTCCTTTTCAGCCACAAGCATCTCTTTTATTTGAGCTACGTCCCTTATTAATTTCTTCAAATCCTCTGCTTTTACATTTACGCTTTCCATAAATTATAACAGACACGCAAGTTTAAAAAATTATCCTTTATCAATCTCTCGCCGGAAGCGAACAATTTGTGGCGTCAGCCACTGCGAGCCGACCCAAAATTATTTTTCAGGCATTTCAAATAAAAACCTTTTTATACCTGCTTTTATCAGTAATTTTATGAGTTTAGAGAATGAAATTGTAAGTCGTAATGTTCGTGATGTTAGCATTAGTGAAACATGTCTTCCAAGAAGGATAAAAAATATTTGTAACGAAACTGGAGTAAATACCATTGGACAACTTCTACAAATTCCAGAAGAAAACTTGTTATGTTTTAGAGGATTTGGGAAAGGTTCTTTGCAGGACTTGAGAGAAACTATTTACCGCGATGGGGAATTAAGAAGTTATGGAGAAATTACCGGACAAAACGCATCGGCTAATCCTCAAATTTTAGAGAAACCAGTCAGTGAATTGAATTTTCCTGCACGAGTACAAAATACTCTTTATCGACTTGGGATAAATACGGTAGGGCAATTAATCAATACACCATATGAAGAACTTCTTGCTATTAAGAATTTCGGTCGGACCTCTTTAAGTGCAATGAGAAGAATCCTTAGAAATTATGGCGTGGATGTTGACAAACCTAAACCTCGCGTAAAATTAACTGATAGGATAGATGAAATCAGAAAATTAGCTGAAGACGGATTAACAAGACGAGAAATAGCTAGTGCAGTTAGCAGAAGCTACGAGTATATAGGAGGATTAATTAGAGAATATGATATAGAAGTTGAGCCTGCGCAGATGGGACGACCACGAAGAGGGTTAAAAATTCGCCCTGAAATTGACAGGATGATTGTCGAAGGAAAAACATTGGGTAAGATGGCAAAAGAAACAGGGCAAACCGAAGAGAATATGAGACAATATATCAACAAGCGAGGGGTTCACGAATACTGGAGAAGACAAAGAAGAAAAGCAAGCAAAGAAGAGAGTTTTAGAACGAATGTTATTAAGGAAAAGAGAGAGGTGTTGGTTAGTGCGGCGGTTTCGGGAGTTTTACGCCACGCTTTGAAAAATGAAGATGATTGGGCGACGAGAAAAGCTGTTGAATACAAGCAGGTAATTCCCAGATCTAGTTACTCAATTGAGAGATTAGAAAAAATTTTTAGGGTCTATCAGGAAGCAAGAAAAAATGGAGAAAGATTATCTCTAAAAGAGATAGAAAATAGGAGCGGTACAGGAGCCGCATTTCCACATATTAGAAGAATATGGTGTAGAGTTGGAATAAAGCCGATGCATGGCTCTATTCTTCTAGAAAGAGAAAGATTATCTGATAAAGAATTAAAGGCAATTTCTCGTGCAACGAAAATTAAAATGCCTTCCAATGATTTGGCTTATTTTATGAATATAAATTCATGGAATGTCCGCAAAAGATTTAGAGAAGGTGGTATTCGAAGACCTGAAGTAAAAAGAGAACTAAAAAGATTTGGAGCTTTGAGAACGAATGGTGTTCTTTCGTATCGTCTTGCATCGCAAATTTACGAAGCACAAGATGCGGGCTATTTCAGAGAATTCTCACGAGATGAAATGGCAGGATTTTTTGACACTTCGAGAGAAGTTATTGATTACACACTTAGCGAGAGAAAAAGAATCGCACCTCGAATTTCACGTGCATTAAAAGGAATTTATCCGAAGCGGAAAAGTAAAAGACCTTATAGAACGAAGGGCGACGTTTTGTAGGAAGGTTTAAAATATTATTTTGATAGATTTTCATGAAGCCCTGTAGTATAGCGGTCAAGTATATCGGACTCTGGCTCCGGTGACCCCGGTTCGAATCCGGGCAGGGCTATTCAGAACTGAAAG
>JACQLL010000043.1 GCA_016234025.1 Candidatus Pacearchaeota archaeon
AAACTACATCAGAAAACAATATTATGTTTATGCCCACGAGAATTAATTGGACGCAGCCTCATGCCACCAGTCTATAGCGAGCCAGCCGCAAAAATTGGCGAGCGGTGACTGGTGGTGGTTGACAAATGGCTGCTTCCAAAAGCATATTTCCTTTCTTTAAAATATTCATCAGCTATCTCATTATAAAATTCTTTTATCTCTCGTTTCATCTTTCATCTCTCAATCTTCCCCAATCTCTTTTTGTGTCTTTCTTCATCGGAAAATTTTGTTTTCAGCCACAAGTCAATAGCGCGCAAAGCATCTTTTTCCGAGAGAAAACGCGCGCCCAAAGAAAGCACGTTAGCATCGTTGTGTTCCTTCGACAATTTAACAATCTTCAAATTTTTTCCGTAATAAACTGCCGCACGAATTCCCTTTATTTTGTTCGCTGCAATCGCCTCGCCTTGTCCGCTTCCTCCAAAAACAATTCCAAAAGAATTTTTAGTTCTGGAAACTTTCTCCGCGCACGAAATCACAAAGTCAGGATAATCGTCTTTCTCGTCGAAAGCAAACGCTCCGCAATCTTCAACTTGAAAATTCTTTTTATTAAGATATTTCTTTATTTTCTCTTTCAGCGCAAAACCGGCGTGGTCTGAAGCGAGGAAGATTTTAATTTGTTTCATCACAATTTCAAGAGAACTAAATTTATAATTGTTTAGATTACTCTTATTCCTTCGACTTTTTTGAAATCTTCGTCAAACGTCGCGATATATTTTATTTTCATTTCCTGCATCATCGCGAGGATTGTGCAATCTGTAAAGCTGAACTTTGTATTTTTCTGTGACTTGAAAATTTCCCAGGCGTCTTTGAAAATTTCTTTGGAAATATAAACTATATCCGAGAAGTAAAGCGCATCTTCTCCAACTTTGACAGCACTCGCGAGACTTTGCGTTCGGCTTAGAAAGATATTGATTAGTTCATCAAAGATGTAATCAGAGATGACAGGCCTTCCGTAGTTTCCGGAGTATATTCCATCCATGATTTCTTTAGCTCTCCCGTGATGAACGTCTTTTTCATTGTAGTATCCTATTAGAAAACTTGTATCTAAGAGTATCATTTTTTCAATCCATAAAGAATTTCATCGACCTCTTCGCTCAATCTTTCGTTGCCCGGACCGAAGCTAAACGGCTTTACTTTGGGAAACTTTATTTTGGATTTTTGTCCTATCTTTTCTTCCAGCCAATTTTTCATGGCAATGCTTAGCGCTACTCCTAATTTTAACCTTTCCCTTACGCTTGCGGCTTTAAACTTTCTAAATGTCTCTTCATCCACATCTCTAACCGCAATAAACGTTTTTTTCATAAGTATAACTTGTTAAACAATTATTTAAGCTTTTGCTTCGCGTGTTTCCATAAGATTTCAAATTGGTTTTTGTATGATTCTGCCGCTTCTTTGTTTTCAATTGTAATTAAATAATTTGGCTTTCCCCAAAAGAAAAGAATTACTTTGTTTCCATAGACTTCAAATGCAACGTTGCCAATAAACCTTTTCGGCAAATATTTTACCCTTGTCGTTCCAGAGGATGTTTTGTAAAGTACCGGACTTTTCTTGGCGATTATTCTTTCTTTTATCTTCAATTTTTTTAACCTCGCGTAATACTGCACAAGATGCGTTTCATAAAATTCGTCGTTTTTCATTAGATACTCGTCGTCAATTCCGAAAATTAAAACTTCTTCTCCCTTTGATAAAGTCGAAGCAATGTCTTTTAACATTAATTTGTAAGTGTAACCTCCTTTATGAAGCTCGACTTTTATTTCTTCTCTTGATTTCGATTGAATAGATTCAAGTTGAGGAATTATTTTTTCCACTTTTTCGAGCCATTGTTTTGCTATTTCTCTTAGCTCTTTCGGAGAAACCGCCTTGTAGTTTCTTTTGTTTTTTATTAGAATAGTTGAGACCATTTGTTTTTCAAGTAACCTCTCTAATGCATCATAAACGTACGCTCGTGAAAAACCGGCTTTTTCCGCCAGCTCCGAAGGAGTCGCGGTTCCTAATTCTAACAGGGCTAAGTAAATTTTTACTTCATTGTCCGTCAAGCCGAATTCCTTTAATTCCTGTTTCATTCTTTTTTCTGGAAAGTATGCCTTTTATACTTTTTGTAGTTAAAGCTACGACAAGAATTTAAATAGTGATTTGAAGCAGAAAAAAGATGGAAAATGAAGTTAGAAGCAAAAAACTAAAATTATGCGGGCGATGTAAGTTAGTCGGGACTCTTTGTGGCGTGGCCTTATCTATGGTAGGAGTTGGTAATTGTACGTATGGAATCTATAGTCCTAAAAAAACTGAGAGAAACGCTTCGCCCGCAGTAAAAGAAGCAATCAGAATTGAAAAAGAATTTGGGTATATGCCTTTAAGGTCCATTGTAACTAATCCATATATGAACGAAAAAGTTAGAAGATACAAAGGTTTATTTGACGAGGGTATTACTGTGTCGGAATTGAACGATTACGACTATGGGGTTGGCGGACTTCCTCATGCACCGGTAGGTTTACTTCTTCTAGCAGGTGGAGGAATGGTTGCTTCTTTTTCCAGAGGAATCTTTGACAGGATTGAGAAAAATCTGGGGAGGAAGGATGACTAACAGTCTGGGCAATTTCTGCTCGACATGCGGAAAAAGAACAAGAAATTGGAAAAGAATAGTTAAGAAAGTGTTTATGGGCTCCGTTGTAATTGCAGGATTATCTGGAGTTTACGGATACTGCACAAGTTCAGAATATCAAAGAGCTAGAGAATTAGATAGAAAAGCCACGTATATTGTTCCTGAAAACTCATCTGGGGAAGAGTTCAGGCTGGAAAGCGGTGAAACTATACGCACAGGTTGGTATAATGTTGAATACTGTGGCAGAAGTCTCGAATTAGAATTGAATGATAAAGTAGCATTTCGCTCAGAGAGATGGACAAACGATCTTTACGATGGCCCAAGAGGTGATGCAAAAAATCTTAAAGATCTCGGAATCAAGGAGGGTGGTGAGTGGCATTGGTTTAATAGGCATAATAGATATAATTATCTCGACTCGGGAATTGAAAATTACGAATTCTGGCAAAATAAATACGAAAATTTGATTGATGAAGTTTATAATTTAGCTAAGGCAAGAAAAATTGAAGAAGAACAAACGAATGCTGTGAATGAAGAAATGAGAAAGACCAACAGAAGGAAAGCTCAAATTCATATGTTGGAAATATTGGTTGAGAAAGAAAAGAGTTAACTTTTCAACGCAAAACTATTTAATCTCTCTCCCCTAGACAATCCTGATTTAAAGAGGAAAGTTCATGTTAGAAATGTTAATTAATCCGAAGAAAGCCGAGAGGCAACCTTGGGAGATGTTTTTTGTAGGATTATTGTATGCAAGTCTCGCCGTCTTGCTAGTAAAATGGGTCTTCTCAGCAGACACAGTTCTTGTAAAATATTCAGGCATTCTCGTAGTTCTTTTCACTGTCTTATTTTCACTCCCATTTATGTATTATACATTAAGATTGGAAGAAACAAGAATAAAAAAAGGTCGCGGAAGCATCCAGCTACTCAAAGACCACAGGCACGCACTTTACGCATTTCTCTGGCTTTTCGTCGGGTTTACCGTCGCATTTGCGTTTTGGTATTCTATTTTGCCGACGACAGAAAGCTTCCGCGCGCAAATAGAAACTTACTGCATGATAAATCGCCCTGCAAATTTCGAGGATTGCGTCTCGCAATACGGAATAAAAGACACGACAATAACAACTCCTTTTTTAACAAACAAGGAGCGCCTTTTCCTGATTTTCACAAATAACATGTATGTCTTGTTGTTCACGCTCGTCTTTTCGTTAATATTCGGTGCCGGTGCAATTTTTATTCTGGCTTGGAACGCAAGCGTCATCGGAGCGGCCATAGGGATTTTCACCGACTACAAATTGTCTGCATTGCCTATCGGCCTTCTCCGTTTTTTCATTCACGGAATTCCGGAAATAGCTTCGTATTTCATTGTAGCACTTGCCGGCGGCATAGTATCAATAGCAGTCATAAGGCACGAAACAGGCACAGAGAAATTCTGGGAAGTCCTGCAGGATTCTCTAAACTTAATAATCTCTTCGATAATAATTCTTTTCCTGGCAGCACTCGTCGAAGTTTTCATCACGCCGTCTTTATTTTAGCGAACATTTATATAACTCTATTCGCACTCTAAGAAATGGAAGAGGGTAACATCTCAACTTCAGAAGAAGATTTGATAAAACAAAGAAAGGAAAAATTCGTAAAATTATTAAAAACAAAATATGACTACTTGGTTTATTTTTTCCTTGCTATTATTGTTTTCTTGACTGTACGAATCCGAACAAGCAACCTTTCAAAACTTAGGGATATCACAGACGGAAGTTGGACGCTCGGTCCCGACCTTGACCCATGGCTTTTCACCCGATGGGCAAAATACATAGTTGAAAACGGTTCACTCTTTGCGATAGACAACTTCAGATACGTTCCATTGGGATTCAGGCCCCAGCAGGATTTAATTCTCCATCCTTATATGATTGCATGGTTCCACAAATTAGCGTCTTTATTCGGCTCCGGTTCAGTTGTTCAATCAGCAGCGATTTACCCTGTTTTCTTTTTTGCATTAACTACAATTGCTTTCTTCTTCATGACGCGGGCTTTATTCATAGAAAAATTAGGCAAAAACAAGGCCTCGCTAATAGCACTTTTATCTTCGGTATTTTTATCAACAATTCCGGAATTACTTGCAAGAACAATAGCAGGAATACCGGAAAAAGAATCAGCCGCTTTCTTCTTCATGTTCCTGTCTTTCTACTTCTTTCTTATTTCTTGGAGAGCAAAAAAACAATTTTCAATATATACCAATTCCGTCTTAGCAGGACTTTCAACAGCCGCGATGGGTTTGGTTTGGGGAGGAGTCAGCTTCGTTTTTCTTACAATCGCTCCGACAATGCTAATCTGTTTCCTTCTCGGAAAAGTTGACAGGGAGAAAACAATCGCATACGGAATTTATATAGCATCAGGATTTATTGTCATGAATCTTTTCTCGCTTAGATACTCAATAAAAGGACTTCTTTCTTCACTCGACACCGGACTCTTAGTTGCAGTTTTCTTCATAATAGTTTTAGATTCTATAATTTCAAATACAAGGCTCAATAATTATCTTAAAAATAGCAAGTTAGCAAAAATACCTCCAAAGGCACTTTCTTTGATTCTCTCTGTGATTCTGCTGGCAATTATATCAACAATATTTTTCGGACCCCAGTTCATTCCGTCGAAAGTAAATGGTTTGGTTGCGTCCCTCGTAAAGCCTGCAACTTCTCGTTTAATTCAAACTGTCGCAGAGAATAGACAGCCCTATTTCACGGAATGGTCGTCAAGCTTCGGCCCGATTATAAAAAAGATTCCTGTTTTCTTTTGGTTATTTTTTAGCGGTTCAATTTATCTCTTTCACCATACTCTAGAACCACTTAGAAAAAAAGAGAGGAATATATTAGTTATCTCTTACATGATATTTTTGCTCTCGCTTGTTTTCAGCAGATATTCTCCGGATAGCCGTTTCAACGGAGAGAATTCGTTAAGCATTTCTTTTTATTCGCTGGGATTCATTTTGTTTGTCCTGACGATAGGATTTTATTATCACCGCTACCACAAATACAATGAAGAAGAAAGATTCAAAAAAGTAGATTCCGGCTACATTTTATTATTCACTTTTTTCTTCCTCTCGATAATAGCTGCGCGCGGTATTGTAAGATTGGTAATGGTTCTTGCCATCCCCTCCTCAATTATAGCGTCTTATTTTTGCATTTCTCTTGTTTACTCTGCAATTTCTTGTTACAAAGAGAAGAAGAATAAAATATTCGTGTTCATAATAACTGGAGTTGTCTTAATAGCGACAGTTATATCTGCTCATACGTTTTACGTGTCTTCAAGTTCATCCGCCGTAAATTATGCTCCGACGATTTACAACCAGCAATGGCAGAAATCAATGGCTTGGGTAAGAGAAAATACTCCTTCTGACGCAGTTTTCGCTCATTGGTGGGATTATGGTTATTGGATTCAGAGCATCGGAGAAAGAGCCACCGTCTTAGACGGAGGAAACGCCCGGGGCTACTGGAATCACATGATGGGAAGATACGCTTTGACAGGAAGCGACAACAGAGAAGCACTCAACTTTTTATATGCCCACAACGTTACTCATTTTCTGATTGACTCAACTGACATAGGAAAATACGGAGCATTTTCAATTATCGGAAGCGACGTCAATTACGACCGTTCGAGCTACATCCCGACATTTATCAAAGAGCCGTCACAAACACAGGAAAGAAAAAACTCGACGGCATTTGTTTACCTTGCAGGAGGAGGAGCCGGTCTGGATGAAGACATTTTTTATGAGGAAAATGAAAGTAAAATATTCCTTCCTTCAGGAAGCGCATTCCTCGCAGCGATTGTCGTCGAGAGAAACTTCAACGGAGATATTAGTCAACCGATTGGTTTATTCATATATCAACAAAATCAGTACACTTTGCCTTTAAGATATGCTTATGATAACGAGTTGATTGACTTCGGCTCCGGCATAGACGCAGGAGTATTCATCTTCCCAAACGGAATACAAAGTTCTACAGGAATGCAGGTAGACGGAGACGGAGCTCTCTTGTATCTAAGTAAAAGAACAGTAAAATCTCAACTTGCTCGTCTTTATCTGTACAAAGAAGATAATCCAAACTTTAAACTCGTAAATAGCGAAGACGATTTTCTGGTCGCGCAGATAAAATCCCAGAGCCCTGATTTCAGCAGCGACTTTATTAATTTTGGCGGTTTAAGAGGTCCTTTAAGAATATGGGAGGTAAAATATCCTGGAGACATAAAGTTTGATGAAAAATTCATCAAGACAGAATATCCAAGGGAGTTAATAGTAAGAAAATGAATTCGCCGATTTTAACAATTCCGATTCTATTGAGTTTTTTTGTAACCATGTTTTTAATTCCGAGCTGGATAAAAAGGGCGAAGAAAGCAAAACTGACGGGAAGGGATATGCATAAATTAGACAAAAGAGACGTTGCAGAATCAGGCGGCGTAACGGTCGTTGGAGGTTTCGCATTAGGAGCGTTGCTTTACATCGCGCTTAACACATTCTTCTTAAAAACAGAAAATAATTTTGTAGAAATCTTTGCTCTTTTATCTTCTATATTCCTGATAGCTTTTATTGCATTCACGGACGACATACTTGGCTGGAGAATTGGTTTGCGAAGAAGAACGAGAATTGTTCTGGTTGTACTGGCCTCAATTCCGCTTGTAGCAATAAACGCGGGCAAGAGCTCGGTCTATCTTCCTTTTTTTGGCGCAGTTGATTTGGGAGTAGCTTATCCGCTAATTGTTATTCCTTTAGGAATTGTTGGAGCGACCACAACATTCAATTTCCTTGCAGGATACAATGGATTAGAGGCAGGACAAGGAGTAATAATTTTATCCTCCTTAGCAATATTATCTTTCTATACAGGAAGCCCGTGGCTGTCAATAATAGCTCTATGCATGATAGCATCATTGCTTGCTTTTCTTATTTACAACTTTTGTCCTGCGAAGATTTTTCCCGGAGATACTCTAACGTATACAATAGGAGGACTTATCGCAATAATCTCAATTCTCGGAGACTTCGAAAAAGTAGCAATTCTTTTCTTCATTCCTTACATTGCAGAAACTTTTCTTAAGATAAGAGGGAAGTTAGTAAAACAAAGCTTCGGAAAACTTGAGAATGACTCAAGCTTGAGTATGCCCTATCCAAAAATATACAGCTTAAATCATCTTGCGATATACACAATGCTAAAATACAAAATCAAACCAACGGAAAGAAAAGTAGTTTTCGCGATCTGGGCATTTCAAATAATAATCATTTTAGCAGTATTCTTTATTTTTAGAGGGGGAATATTCTAATGGACTTGAAAAAAATAAGTTCAGGAATATTTGGAGGAAGCATAATACTTCTCATAACTATCAATCTCTTCAATGCATTAAACTATTTTTTTCATTTCATAATGGTGAGGTTGCTATCTGCCGCAGATTATGGAGTGCTTGCAGCTTTAATGTCTATAACTTATATCTTCAATATTTTTTCAGAATCAATTCAAACAATCATGGCTCGATACACCTCGAGGGAGAACTCTAATGGTAAAATTAAAAACATTCTAAGACGTTCTTTCAAAAAGAGTTTCAAAATAGCTTCTGCCCTGATTGTTTTCTATTTATTAATTTCTCTGTTCTTGAAAAGTTTTTTGAATATAGACTACTCTTTGTTGAGTCTTACAGGGTTGGCAATTTTCGCGGTCTTTCTGACGCCAGTTGGAAGAGGGGCATTACAGGGAAAAAAGAGGTTTAAGTCGTTTGGATTTAATATGATATTTGAGTCAGTTGCAAAATTAGCGCTTGGAATATTTTTTGTTTACTTGGGATGGAGGGTTTATGGAGCAATCCTCGCAGTTATAATAGCTTCTTTCATAGCATTGCTTTTATCTTTCTTCAGTTTGAAAGACATTTTTTCAAGCAGGGAAACAAAAACAGACAGCAATAAAATTTACGTATACAGCATTCCTGTTTTCGTCATCATGTTTTCCATAATATCTTTTTACAGCCTGGATGTGATTTTAGCGAAAGCATTTTTTACAGGAGAGGTTGCAGGTCAGTATGCTATTGCATCCGTCTTATCAAAGATAATTCTCTTTGGAACTTTACCAGTAAGCAAAGCAATGTTTCCGTTGTCATCTGAACAATCGAAAAACGGAAAGGCACCAAAAACTCTCCTGAATAAATCTCTTTTAATACTAGGACTTGGAGTAACTGCGGCGCTTTTGATAATAGGGTTATTTCCAGGTTTAATGATAAGAATTTTTTCAGGCGAGTACTATTCAGCTGCTTCAGGAATTTTACTAAACCTCTCCATTGCAATGTCTCTCATGTCATTTACTAATTTGATACTTCTTTATAAGTTATCCGTCGGAAGAATAAGAAATTATAAGCTGATGATTATTTTTCCAGTTATAGAACTAGCTATGTTGAGCGCATTTCATTCAAATCTTAATCAATATTCAATAGTTTTAATTTTCGTTAACATGTTATTCTTGTTTGGTAGCTTTTTCCTTTTGTCTAGGAAATAAAATATAATTTTCCACAGATTAATTTAAATATTGTTGAATTACTACTATAAAAATGGAGCAGAAAATCTCTGTCATAATGCCTTTTTACAACGACGAAGATATTGCAGGACGCGTTGTAGATGAGGTGAACAGGTTCATAATCGAAAATCCAAGATTTGAATTTATTTTAGTAAACGATGGTTCTAAAGATAATACTCTGAATATACTAAAAGAAAAAACTAAGAAACTAAAAAATAAGAATCTTTATTTATTATCTTACGAAAAAAATATGGGAAAAGGACATGCGATAAGAACAGGAGTTAATTTCGCAAAAACCGATTACATATGTTTTTTAGATAGCGACCTCGCATACTCACTCGATCATTTGTTCATTTTGGAAAATGCTTTAAAGAAAGATGATGTTGTTATGGGCTGTCGAGGCCTTGGGGAAAATAATTTCGAAAAGACAAAGTTGATAAGGGTACTGTTCGGAAAGGCATTCAATCTTTTCTCGAGAATAATCTTAAATCTTAATTTTGTCGATATGCAGGCAGGAATCAAGGGATTCAGAAAAAAAATAGCAAAGCAATTATTCGGGGCACAGAAGATAAACGGATTCGCATTTGACGTAGAGATTATTTTCCTTGCGAAAAAGAAAAAAGCCAGAATAAAAGAGATTGCGGCTTCTTTATCAGAGAGTCATATAAATCAATCTTCAAAGGTAAATATAATAAAGGATTCAAGCAAAATGTTCTTTAGCTTGTTGAAAATAAAGTGGTACGATTTAACAGGAAAATATGGATAAAAAGATATTGCTAAGTTTTGATGTAGAAGAGTTTGACATACCGGAAGAATACGGACAGAGATTGTCAGACGAGGAGAAATTTTCCGTCTCTTTAAATGGTTTGAAAAATATTCTGAATCTTCTTGAGAAATTAAAGATAAAAGCTACTCTTTTTACAACAGCAAATTTTGCTCTGAATAATATCGAGATAATAAAGAAAGCGGCAAAAGTTCACGAAATCTCTTCTCATAATTTTTTTCATTCTTCGTTTAGGGAAGAAGATCTAAAAAACTCGCGCAAAACACTTGAAAGAATAACGGGAAATAAAATAAGAGGATTTAGGATGCCTAGGTTGTTAAATATAGATGAAAAAAAAGTGATTGACGCAGGATATAGTTATAACTCTTCAATGTGCGCAAGCTATATGCCAGGTAGATATAACAATCTTTCAAAAAAACGTACGTTTCATTTTTCAGGCAACCTTCTCAATATCCCTACTTCAGTAGTTCCGCTTATTAGGCTTCCGATTTCCTGGCTAACCTTCAAGAATTTGCCGCTCCCAATTTTCAAGATGGTGACAAAAATAACTCTTATCAGGGATAAATATCTAAATATCTATTTCCATCCTTGGGAATTTACAGATTTAGGGAAATACAATCTTCCTTTTTATGTTAAAAAATATTCAGGGAGTAAGATAATTCCCCGTTTGGAAAACTATCTCTCATGGCTAAAAAATCAGGGAGATTTCATAAAGTTTTCTGACTTTGAGAAAAAGCATAGATAAACTTATAAAACTGGTATATACCTCTATAATATGGAATTCGAGATAGGATGTGACATTCAGGAAATTGATAAGATAATTTTAGATAAGCATTTCTTGAGCAACATTTTTACAAAAGATGAAATTTCTTTCTGCGAAAACAAAAGCAACCCAAGGATGCACTTTGCAGGAAGGTTCGCCGCAAAGGAGTCTGCTATTAAGGCATTATCTGGCTTAGGAGAAAAAATATTCTACAAAGATTTGGAAATATCTGAAAAACAAAGAAAGCCAGCGATGAAAATATTAAAAAATTTAAATAACAGATACTCGATAAAAGTCACAATATCTCATTCAGGAAATTATGCGATAGGATTTACCATCGTCTTGAAAGATGAAAAACATAATAATTGAGAAGACAGATAAAATAATATCAGGTCATTTGAAGATACCTCCAAAAGACCTGTCAGACGATATAACATCGGACGAATTATCAGAGTGGGACTCTGTGACTCACTTAAAAATAATTTCAGAATTGGAGAAAAATTTCGGAATAAAATTCAGCATAGACGAGATAACAGAGTTAGAAAACGTCGGGAAAATTAGAAAGTTGGTGTTAAAAAAAGTAGGAGAGAAAAATGAGTTATAAATTATGGGCTCCTTCAGAAGAAAAAAGAGAAAGTTCCGTTATGAAAAAATACCTCAAATACTTAAAAGAGAACAAAGATTCGAATTTCAATTCTTACATGGAGCTTTATGATTGGTCTATAAAAGATAGGGATAGTTTTTGGGAGTCTATCTGGGAATTTAGCGGAATAATTCACTCTAAGAAATACGACAAGGTTCTATCGAATGGAGAAGACATGCTAAATTCAAAGTGGTTTGTGGGAGCAAAACTTAATTTCGCCCAAAATTTATTAAAGAAGAAAGATTCATCTCCTGCGATAATCTCTTTTAGCGAGTCTCTTGAAAACGAAGAAGTTGTAACATACAAAGAGCTCTTCGAAAAAGTTTCAGCTTTGTCAAATTCACTCGACAAAATCGGTTTAAAAGTTGGAGACAGAGTTTCAGCATTCATGCCCAATATTCCTGAAACAATTATTGCAATGCTCGCTACAACTTCTATTGGAGGAATCTGGTCTTCTTGTTCAGTTGATTCAGGAACCGAAAGCATGATTGAGAGATTCTCCCAGATAAATCCAAAAATTCTGTTCACCACAGATAGCTATTATTCAAAAGGAAAAAAGATTAGTCTGCTCGAAAAAATAAGTTCTGCAGTCAAGAAAATTCCATCAATCGAAAAAGTGATAATCTTTTCTTTAGATGACAAGATAGAAATAAAAGAGGTCCCAAACACAATTCTTTACAAAAATTTATTATCAGAAAATAAGGAATTAAAATTTAAACAACTCCCGTTTGATCATCCTGTTTACATACTTTACACTTCAGGAACGACTGCAAAGCCGAAGTGCATAGTGCATGGAGCGGGAGGAACTCTTCTCCAGCATTTTAAGGAACTTGCTCTTCATTCAGATGTAAAAGAAAATGACAGGATTTACTATACTACAACTTGCGGGTGGGTGCTTTGGAACTGGATGACAAGCGCATTAATGCTCGGTGCGACTATTCTGTTAAGAGATGGCAGTCCGTTTTATCCATATCCTGATATTTTGTTTGCGCTTGCAGAGAAAAAAGAAATTACTCACTTCGGTGCAAGTGCAAGATATTTTACATCGCTTTCAAAACTAGACATGACTCCTGCTAAAAAATTCAATCTCGAAAACTTGAGAGTTATTATGTATGGCGGCTCGGCTCTCTCACCTGAAGGATTTGAATACATTTACAAAAACGTAAAAAAAGATGTCATGATTTCTTCAATGGCCGGAGGAACAGAGATAGTATCATGCTTTGCGATAGGAAATCCTCTTTCAGAAGTTTGGGCAGGAGAGATACAGGGATGGGGCCTTGGCATGAACTGCCGGGTTTTCGATTCTTCAGGAAATTCATTGAGACAAAAAAAAGGCGAGCTCGTTTGCACGTCATCATTCCCGTCACAACCCCTAAAATTCTGGGAAGATGAAAAAAAGGAGAAATACAAAAACACTTATTTTAATAAATACCCAAATGTCTGGAAGCACGGCGACTATGCAGAGATTACAGAAAGAGGGACCGTAATAATTTACGGGCGTTCCGACGCAACGTTAAATCCCGGAGGAGTGAGAATAGGAACATCTGAAATTTATCAGGCACTTGAACCAATAAAAGAAATAGAGGACTCGATAGCAGTTTCTCAAAACTGGGATAACGATTCAAGAATCGTGCTTTTTGTTAAATTGATAAGTTCAGAAACTTTCACAAAAGAGCTGGCAAGAAAAATAAGGAACTCTATTTTAAAAAACACAACTCCTAATCATGTTCCGGCAAAAATAATTCCGGTTGAAGATATTCCTTACACAATAAACGGAAAAAAAATGGAGCTAACAGTTAAGAATCTGATAAACGGAGACGAACCTGAAAAAGAAGCAATATCAAACCCGGAATCACTAAGATTTTACAGGGATATAGAAGAATTAAGGAGCTGAATGATAGAAATAAGAAAATATCAAAAAGGAGATGAGAAAGGGATAATCTTATTATGGCAGAACATTTTTGACAAATTAGGTTTAAAGAATGACATCCACAAAATTAACGAACAATGGTGGAAATGGAGAGTTGATGGAAATCCTATCGGAAAGCCAAAAATTTATCTGGCTTTAGATAACGGAAAGATAGTTGCGCATCACATGGCAGAGAGACTAACTCTTCTCTCCGATGAAAAAGAAAAAATCATTTATCAGGGGATGTTGTCAATGGTTGAAAAAAAATACAAAGGAATGTTGCTCTTAAAGATGATAAACCTCATCGTTAAAGAAACAAAAAAAGAGGACGCTTTGGCTTACGGATTTCCAAACAATGACTCGCTATACCTCTTCGAAAAAATGGGCTGGAAAAATACAGGAGAAGTACCTGTTCTCGGAAGGTATCTGAATCCGTTACTAAGAGTTTTAGATACAAAAAAATTATTCGGTAATTATAAAATTCTGGATGTGAAAACATTCAATAAAGACATAGACAAATTTTTGTCAACGCTGAATAAGAATAGATTATCAATAAAAAGGTCGAGTGATTTCTTGAACTGGCGTTATTCAGACGATTCTCAAAAAAGATATAAAAAAATTATCCTCGCGCAAAAAAACGAGATTAAAGGATTCGCGGTTTTTAGATGTGGAAAATTCAATAACAGAAAAGTTGGAATCATAATGGATATCTTTGCAGAAAATAAGGACTATTTTAAAATACTTCTAAGCAAAATAGTTAATTATTTCTCCAAAGAAGGAATGGAATTTGTGACGTGCTATATGTTAAAGAAAAGTCCTTTTTATAATACTCTAAAATGGAGAGGATTTTTCCAGGTTCCAAAATTTCTTCTGCCAAAGAGAAATTTTTTCCTTTTGTTAAACGGAAATGAACGAGAATCATCTATCGAGAACTGGGACGTTTCATATGGGGACTGGGACAGCGTCTAGACATATCAAAAGACTTTAAAATTTCCTCAGTTTGTCTTTTGCTACACCGAGAACCTTTTCTGCTTTGCGCCGGTTCTCGGGGTCGTCAAGAATGCAACTGCCAGCATTCTTGAAGTATTCGAGAGAACTATAGTGAACCAATTTAATTTCTCGGTCGCAAATTG
>JACQLL010000044.1 GCA_016234025.1 Candidatus Pacearchaeota archaeon
TTATTTTATAAAATTAGTTAATATATATTTCTATGAAGCCCTATGACATCGAGAATAGAAGAGAAAGAGAGTATGATATTGATGAAATATTTATTAGACGTTGGAGTCCGCGGTCTTTGAGTTCTGACATGAGTGAGAAAGAATTAATGTCTTTGTTTGAGGCGGCCCGATGGTCTCCTTCTTCCAGCAACGGACAGCCGTGGAGGTTTTTGTATGCGAAAAACGGAAGCGACGAGTGGTCTCTTTTTTATGAATTGTTAGACGACTTTAACAAAATCTGGTGCAAGAACGCTGCTTATCTGATTGTTTTATTGTCGCGAAAAAATTTTGAGCAGAATGAAATTGGTGAGGAAATACGAGATCCCCATCATAGTTTTGGAGCAGGTTCTGCATGGATGTCTCTTGCTTTGCAAGCAAGAATAAAGGAATGGATAGCTCATGCGATGGCCGGGTTTGATGTTTCTGCAGCGAGACGCATTCTTAAAATTCCTGAAAGTTATCACATTGATTGTATGATTGCCGTCGGTAAACAAGGAGAAATTGAAAATAGCATTCCTGAAAGAATGCGAAATTCAGAAAAACCGAATGAAAGAAAAAAAACTGATGAGATAGTCCGGAAAGGAAAATTTCCGGAAGAGGAATGGAAATAGAAAAAAACTTTACGAAACAAGAAATCGATATTTACAGAAAATTAAATTCTCCGACGAAGATTCAGAATTTTTTGAATGATTTGGAAATTAATTTCGAAGAGAATGGAGACACCTGTTTTTCTCCCCGAAAAGTTTTGAAATCGGGAAAGGCGCATTGCATTGAAGGAGCGTTGTTCGCCGCGGCTGTTTTGAGATTCCATGGATTTGAACCATTGATTCTGGATTTGGAAGCAAATGATAAAGATTTTGACCATGTCGTTGCGCTGTTTAAGAAAGGAAATTATTGGGGAGCGATGAGTAAAACGAATCACGCAGTTTTACGATATAGGGAACCGGTTTATAAGAATATAAGAGAGCTTGCTATGAGTTATTTTCATGAATATTTTACTGACGACGGGAGAAAAACTTTGCGTCGATACAGCATGCCTGTCAATCTCCGACGATTTGATAAACTAAATTGGATGTTTTCCGAGGAGGAGATTTGGTATATTCCTGAACATTTGACAAAGGTGAAACATTTTGATATTTTAAATAGAAAACAGATTCGTAATTTGAGGAAGGCGGACGAAATTGAGATTGAGGCGGGGAAGTTGGTTGGAGAGAAAACTCCAAAAAGTTAATTAGGGTTATAGAAAAATCTTTCTTTTATTATTTTTCCATTTTTCCATTCTTGAACTGCGACTTGAGAACTTTTCCTTCTTGGTTTTCCCCTCATTGTTACATCCATCTCCCAGTAATTCATGACGATGCCTTTTTCTTCATTAAACGCGGAAGCATTTAGTTTCATTCCGTGAAACTCTTTGACCATTGCCATAAACTGCTTCTCGAACTCGCGGTTTGTGTCTTTTCCAACCCTTGGTTCCTCTGAATTTTCCTGCATAACGACTTTTTCTGCGTAGAACTTTTCAAACGCCTCCATTATTTTTCCATTAAGAATCATATCGTTCAACTCTTTGACATCTTCTCTTATTCCCATAATAATTTTTAGGCATCGGTGTATATATACCCTTGTATGATTGGAGTTTTGGCGAAGAGAGGAAGATTTAGTATGGTGGTTTTGTATAGAAATTATTAAATAGAGAGATACTTTAATTGTTCATGGAAGATTTAATAGTTTTAAAGGAAAGATTTGATGTTGTGCAATTAACCAGACAAGATATTGCTGATGAGTTTATGATGCCTCAACTTTGTCTTCATCAGAGATTTTTAGATCTTGGGTACAGAGAGCTGGAACCGATTGTTTGCGAATATGGAGAGGATTATGTCTCTCCGGATAGGAGGTTAGTTGAAAGAAAAGATAAGAGAAATTTGCAAATATTGCTGCCTGCTGAATTTGTTCCCGGTTCTGAAGCTGCGAAAGTTCTAGAGGGCGATAAATCTCGTCGAGAGGTGTATGCGGTTTACTCACAAGATTAAAAACTATCGGTGATGTGCTTTGGATTTTAAATTGTTAAAGATGAATGCTCTTGCAGACTTCGAAAAATTTCTTATGAAAGAAATAAAAAGCGAGGATGCCTTAGGAGTCGATGGTATTTGAGCAGTATAAATTGTTGGGAATTTTTTTGAGCTCCTTTTTGTCTTATTCTATAATTCCTTTTCCTGCCGAAGCTTCTGTCTTACTCGGTCTTGAGTTTTCCGGTCCTCTCCTTGTATTTTTTGTTGTTCTGTTTGGAAGCACTCTTGGGAGTATAACTACTTATTTAATTGGATACGGGGGAGTTAGAAGATTTGTTGGCACGGGAAAAAAGCGAGAGAGATGGGCGGAAAAAATATTCGATAGATATGGCCCGATAAGTTTATTGACATTGGCCTGGCTTCCGATAATCGGCGACCCTTTGATTTTGCTTGCCGGAACCTTGGAGCTCAATTTCTGGAAGTTTTTGGTTTATACAACGGTTGGAAAAATAATTTATTTTGTTTTGATAATTTGGTTTGGAATCGTTCTGTTTTAAATGAA
>JACQLL010000046.1 GCA_016234025.1 Candidatus Pacearchaeota archaeon
AATATATATTTGTTTCTATAGCAACTGCCTTAAGTAATTCCTCAAATTGTCAATTGCTACCCCGAGAACCTTCTATTTTTTTTTTTTGGTTCTCGGTGCCATCAAGAATGCAACTGTCAGCATTCTTGAGGTATTCGAGAGAACAAAAAACAATGGAGAAATATTTTGGTCTCTCGTTATATGTTGTAAATTTCAACCACCACAAAAAGATTATAAATTAAACCATCTTGATTTAAGAATGGCGAGCGACTTGAGAAAAATCAATTTTTTGCTTTTGATATTTTTATTAATTTTTAACTCACTGATTGTTTATTCTGATTTCACAGGAGGCGATGCCTGCATCGTAAATTCCGAAGGAAACTCGTCATGTTCAACAGTTCAAAACTCTGAATACGGAGAAATCCTAGGCTTCAAAGTCGCCTGGATTGGGCTGCTCGGCTTTGCCGTTTTGATATTCTTTTATTATATGTCTGGAGAAAAAAATAAAGACAGGAAATTTTACTACAAGATATTTCTTTTCTTGACTTTCGCAGGAGTTTTGTTTTCGCTTTACTTTATTTTTGTCCAGTTTTTTATCTTGAGAGATTATTGTTACAACTGCCTAATCATCGACGGGACGATGCTTGTTTTTGCCGTGCTTGTTTTTGCCGAATGGAAATACATTTAATACGGCAGCCGGGAATCGGACCCGGACCTTTGGCTTGGGAAGCCAGCATACTACCACTATACTACTGCCGTTTAACATCAAGATATCTCTTAGTATATAAAAATTTATTAACTCTCTCCTATTTTATTAATATGCTTAATCTGAAAAAAATTCAGGACGCGATGTCAGAACTTGATAACTGGTCGCTTGAGCCAGATTCGATATCAAAAAATTTTCAGTTCAATAATTTTAAAGAATCTCTTGAATTTCTAAATAAAGTGGGAGAGATTGCCGAGAAACTAAACCATCATCCTGACGTGATTATTAATTACAACGTCGTAAAATTATCTTTGTCGACCCATAGCGAGAAAGGTCTGACTGAGAAGGATTTCGAGACAGCGAAGGAGATTGACAAACTATGAGTTTAGAAAACGCAAGATATTGTTTAAGCGTGATGAAAAAAATAGGTTCGTACAGGGGGCAAAGAATCGGCAGGATTAACAGCGATTTTAGAGGATTGAGTGTGGGGTACAATCCTGGAGATATTGTTTTGTTTGTGGAGAAAGGAAGAAATGCTGTGGTTGAGAGGCCTTTGTCGAGGGTAGAAGTTGATTCAATTGTAAAAAATGGCGGGCAGGTTACAGAGAATCATATTAGCGGAATTCCGAGAAGGTTCATCGAAGAAATTTTATAAGATAAAAATAAAAACTCTCCTTCTTTCTAATTGTATGATAGCCGAACTAATTGTCCTGTTGCTTGCCTTTCCTTTAGGTTATTTGATTTCATGGATGACGAAGGAAGAACTTGTTTCCGGAAGAAAATGGTTCAAGGTCCTGATTATTTTGTCGGTAGCCGTCGGAGGATGGTTTGCCTTGCTGGGAAATTTCGTCGTCACATTGACGAGCGGTTTTGTTTTGATTGTGAGTCTTGTTTCCTTGATGGAGAGTTATTTTATCGTAAAATAATCTTTGTATCCTTCTGCCTGCATTCTGAATAGTTTTTCATATTTTCCTCTTTTTCTTAGAAGTTCGTGGTGACCTCCTTCTTCGACAATCTTCCCCTTGTCTATTAAAACTATCTTGTCGGCCATTCTTACCGTAGAGAACCTGTGAGAGATTAAAATAGTTGTTTTTCTCTTTGTCAAACTTTCGAATTTTTTGAATAATTGATATTCTGCTTTGGCGTCGACTGCAGCTGTCGGTTCATCAAGACATAAAATTTGTGCATCTTTAAAGAATGCCCTTGCCAAAGCCATTTTTTGCCATTGACCAACTGATAATTCTACTCCTTCGTCTTTTAAAGTTTTTCCAACTTGAGTTTTATATCTTTTTTCTAAATCTTTTATGAAGTCCCATGCCTCTGCTTTTAGCGAGGCAGAATGTATTTTCTCTTCGCTTCTCAACTGTTTAACCTTTCCGTAACCTATGTTCTCTTCGACTAAAGATTCGTATTTCATAAAGTCCTGAAATATCACGCCAATATTCTCGTGCAAGCTTTCTAAAGAATAATCTTTTATGCTCACATCATCAATTAAAATTTCTCCTTCTGTAACTTCGTAGAGTCGTGTTAATAATTTAACCAAAGTTGTTTTGCCTGAGCCATTCTCACCAACCAGAGCTACGCTTTCGCTGGGCTTGATGAGTAGATTGAAGTTTTTCAACGCAGGCACTTTTGCTCTAGGATAATAAAAAGTAACATTCCTAAACTCGATTCCCCTCTTTAATTTTTGAGGGAATATTATCGGATTAGAGGAATCTTTAATTTTTGGTTCAAAACCAATCAGTTTAACAAAGGGCGTGATAAACGTCGAGTTTTGGTTTAATTCCCCAATCATTCTTACCATATGTCTCGCGTGTTCTGCAAACTGGAATAGTAAAGCCCAAAAGAAAGTAAATTCTCCGATAGTTACCTGGTTGTCTAAAAATGCTTTGACGACGAACCATGCGGCTAATACAGACAGAGCTCCTTCAATTATTCCGATAATTATGTACAACATAAATTCTTTCTTTGCAGATTTTTCTTGTTTCGTGATAAACTGGCTAATCAATCTATCAAATTTTTCTAAGAAGTGGGATTTTAATCCGAATAGTTTTATTTCCTTAACTGCTTCTGGTCTGTCCATCATCAGATTTTTATAATAATTAGCCTCTCGGGAAATAGGCGAATATGAATCGAATGCGCTCCAAACTATTTTCGAAGCTCTGAATGCTAAAATTATGCTCGGGATTGCTGCGCCCACGATTAACAAAACAACGACCCAATTAAATGTAAACAATGCTCCAATAACTACCAAAACACTTATTACTTGCCCTAAGAACCACGTGAATTGCCAAAAGAATTCGTTTACCCTCCAAAAATTTTGATTTGCTTTAGTTAAAGTGTTATAGTATTCTGGGTCTTCGAAATAAACCGCATCTAAGGAAGAGACTTTATTCATTAAAACTTTAGCAACGTGCCTGTCTAATTTTTGAGAGTGTACTTGCTTGATAATGGTTTGAATGTCCCACATAAAACTTTGTAGGACTCTCGCAATGCCATAGACGACCAAGATACCAATTATTCCTATTCCGAATTTTTGTGCCGGTTGAAAATCTGCGCCACTAACAATCCTATCGATTATTATTTTGAAAACATAAGGTTCTATTATTGTAAGAAGACCTCCAAAAATAGTTACGAAAAAAATTAAAATCGTGAAACCTTTAGATGACTGATAGGTCCATTTAATAGCCAACTTTAACGCTTCAAGACGTTCTTTAAAACTTATTTTGTTTTTTGTTTCTTCCATTCGACATTTAGTTAAAGACATTATAAAACTCTTTTGTTCAGTTTCTGATAGAGAAAACAAAAGTTTTTATATTATAGATTTTCTTTCTTATGATGCGCGCGAAAGCTTTCCCGCATTTATTGTTTGAAACAATTCATCAAGCAGTTGGAGAACCGGAAATTAAAAAGTGGCCAGACCCCTATCCGAATGTTTGCTATAAAATAGATGTATGGGACTATTTTGTCTTGTTTAGCGAAGACGAGCATCTCGTTGTGCATATTGGTCTGACAGAAGAAAATAATAAACGACTCGGAATCGTAAGTAGGCTTAACATCTGGGGCTACGCAATGCAAAACTCCGACGCACACAGCATGGTAGAGGAACCTTTACTCGAGATAAGAGGAGGTCCGCGAGAAGTAGGAGTCTGGACTATTGGGCAGGGAAATTTACTTAGGGAAGAGATTATAGTTAAGGCGGGAGGATATTTTCATTACGGAGGAGAAAATTTGGAATCGCCGTCGGTTAGAATAATAGGAGAAGTTTTAAACCTCGCCTGTCAATTACAAAACGAAGTAGATATAAAACAACTTTCTTATTGGGAGGCATTTCGCCATCCAGAACGAAAATACAAGAGACCTTGACATTCTAAAAAAGAAAACTATAAAAAACAAGTTTCCTCAAGATAAAGATGCTTGATTTTAATAAGCTTGAGAATGACGTTTTGAAGTTTTGGTCGAAAGAGAAAATATTCGACAAGCTTAGACAGAAAAATAAAGGGGCGAGACGATGGAGTTTTATCGACGGGCCGATAACCGCGAACAACCCAATGGGAGTGCATCACGCATGGGGCAGAACTTACAAGGATTTGTTTCACCGATTCAAGTCAATGCAGGGATTTGAAATGAGGTATCAAAACGGATTCGACTGCCAGGGGCTCTGGGTTGAGAGGGAAGAAGAGAAAGACCTTGGCTTGAAAAATAAAGAAGACATCGAAAGATTTGGAATACTTAATTTTGTAAAGTCGTGCAAGAAAAGAGTTGAAAAATTTTCGAAAGTTCAGAGAGATCAATCTATTCGCCTCGGCTACTGGATGGATTGGGAAAATAGTTATTACACGATGTCTGACAAAAATAATTTGCACAACTGGCACCTGATTAAACATTATTTTGAGAATGGTTGGCTGTATAAAGGAAAGGACGCAGTGCCTTGGTGCTGGCGTTGCGGAACAGCGTCGTCAAAACATGATATTGCGACAGAAGGCTACAAGGAAGTAACTCACTCTGCCGTCTTCATGCAGTTTCCTTTAGTAGACAATCCAAACGAATACTTTTTAATTTTCACGACAACGCCCTGGACGATTCCTGCGAACGTCGTAATCGCGGTTAACACAAATTTTGATTATGTTAAAGTTGAGAACGACGGCGTTTATTATTGGCTTGCAGAGTCGAGATTGAAAGAACTCGAAGGAAACTATAAAATCCTTGAGAAGAAAAAGGGCTCTGCTTTGAAAGATTTGAGATACGTTATGCCCTATGCGAATTTGGAGGCTCAGAAAAATTCTCCGCATAAGGTTGTTTTGTGGGATTTGGCGTCGGAAGAAGAAGGAACAGGAATAGTTCACATCGCTCCGGGATGCGGTGCGGAGGACTTTGCTTTGGGAAAGAAAGAAGGGCTGCCTGCAATCTCGCCATTGGATGATTCAGGAATTTACAAAGAGGGCTTCGGTGAATTCTCTTTGAGAAAATATACTGAAGTTAACAACGCAGTTCTTCACGACTTGGAACAGAGAAGATTCGTTTATAAAATAGAAAAAATAAAACACGGATATCCACACTGCTGGCGTTGCGGAGAAGAGCTGGTTTTCAGGACGGTCGATGAGTGGTACATTAGTTCCAAGAAAATTAGAAATCAACTAATAAGAGAGAACAGGAAGATAAATTGGTATCCTGAATACGGAAAAAAAAGACAGGAAGAATGGTTCAAGAACATGAGTGATTGGCTGATTTCGAGAAAAAGATATTGGGGTTTGCCTCTGCCGATTTGGGAATGTGATTGCGGGCACTTTGAGGTCTTCGGAAGTTTGGAAGAGCTTAGAAAAAAAGCAATAGACAAAACAAGAGTTGATAAACTTCCTGAAATTCACCGCCCTTGGATCGACGAGATTTTTATAGTTTGTGAAAAGTGTGGGAAGAAAGTTTCCAGAATAAAAGATGTCGGAGATGCATGGCTCGACGCTGGAATCGTCATGTTCTCGACGCTGGATTATCTTGGGAATAAAAAATATTGGGAAAAGTGGTACCCAGCGGAGTTGATTTCAGAGAACATGCCGGGGCAGTATCGTGGCTGGCTCAATGCTGTAATGTGGGCTGGCGTTGCTTTGACTGGAAAGACGCCGTTCAAATCAATGTTCGGCTATGAAACATTGAAAGACGAAAGGGGAGAAGAGATGCACAAGAGTAAGGGCAATGCAATCTGGTTCGACGAAGCGGTTGAAAAAATGGGTGCAGACCCTATTAGATTATTATACTGTCTTCAGGACCCTTCACAAGAATTACGCTTTGGCTTTAATGTAATTCAGGAAACGAAAAATAATCT
>JACQLL010000047.1 GCA_016234025.1 Candidatus Pacearchaeota archaeon
ATCTATAGTAGAGGATTTACTTATAACAATATACAGAAAGAGAAAAGAACCTTTGCTTAATAAATAATTTTCTGTGTAAAAAGTAATCTCTTTTTCAAACTTTTACGAAAATAAAAATCTCCCGAAAAATTTAAAAACCCCAATTTCCCCTAAACAATAGTATACAGAGAATTACAATTACCTGTTGCTTATTACAATTACAATGAAGAATGAAATTAACGAGGCATATGAAGCCGCAGAGAATGGTTCTAGTCAAGACGCTAAAAGAAAAGTCGTCGTTCCCGGAGAGATAATTGTTTCAGGCGATGATTACCTTCCTGGAGAAAACGCAAGAAGAGAAGGGGGTAATATCGTCGCAGGCAAATTCGGTCTTGCGGAAGAAGCAGGTAGAGTAGTCAGAATAATTCCGATTTCCGGAGCATTCGTCGCAAGACGAAACAACGTCGTCATCGGCAGAGTAATAGACATAACTTACTCCGGCTGGCTAATCGACATCGACTCGGCATCATCTGCTTTCCTTTCAATCGACGAATCACCGAGGTTCATCAACAAAAATGAAATGGACCAGTTCCTTGCAATCGGCGACGTCATCTCTGCGAAAATCTGGGGAGTAAAAAGCAAAGGAATTGACCTGACACTAAAAGGAAAAGGTCTCGGCAAACTCGAAGGCGGTTTCATCTTCAGAATAATCCCGAGCAGGGTCCCGAGAGTCATCGGCAGAGAAGGGAGCATGGTAAATTTAATCAAAGAAAGAACAGGATGCAACATCACAGTCGGACAAAACGGATGGGTCTGGATAAAAGGTCCGTCGACAGACGCAGAAATAAAAGCTCGCCAGGCGGTAAACTTCGTTTCTGAAAAAGTCCATGTAACCGGTCTGACAGAAAAAGTAGAGGAGTGGTTCGAGGAGAATGAATAAAATGACAGGAAATAGGGTAAAAATAAATGAAGAAGAACCCGAGGTAGAATATCTATGTGTAGGTGACCCAGTTTATGTGAGTCGTTCAGGAAGAGATATCGAGAGAGTAGTTTGTACAAGTATCTCCGGTGAAGTAGAATTTTGCTATTTTGATGAACAACGAATATCTGGTTTTAAAGTAAATAAGGCAAGAATAGCATGTGCGAACGGAGTTATAGTTGCTGACATGGAAACTGATTGGAAAACCCTCTCTTATCCACGAAGTCATAGAAAATATCAATCTAGAAGAAAAATTTTGGAGGATGCCGGATTTATCGGGCATTAATAAAATGACAAAAGAAATTAAACGTTCAGATGGAAGAAGGGTAAATGAGTTAAGAGAAATGAAAGCAAAAGTAGGAGTAGTTCCAAACGCCGACGGCTCTGCAATGTTTGCCTTCGGTAACACAGTTGCAATTGCAGCAGTTTACGGACCGCGCCAGCTTCATCCGCAACACATGCAAGATCCTTCGAGAGGAATTCTTCGTTGCAATTACGACCTGTTAAGTTTCTCTGTTTACGACAGAAAACGCCCGGGTCCATCAAGACGTTCGCAGGAAATATCAAAAGTAACAGAATGGGCTCTTCAGCCGGCAGTTGATTTAAGTGCCTTCCCAAACAACGTCGTCGACGTCCAGATATATATATTACAAGCAGACGCAGGAACTCGAACAGCAGGCATCAACGCAGCGTCAATGGCACTCGCCCACGCAGGAATACCAATGCGCGATCTGGTTTGCTCTGTCGCATTGGGAAAAAACGACAAGACACTAATAGTTGACTTGACGAAAGAAGAAGAAGACTTTTCAGAAGGTGAAGGAGCGACTGACTTTGCAATCGCAAAACTCGGAAACACCGACGAATTCTCTTTAATGCAGATGGACGGAAAAATCCAGCCAGAACTGGTAAATGAAGTCCTAAGATTAGGAAAAGAAGCATGTGATGAAATTCTTGAAGCCCAGAAAAAAGCACTTAAAGAATCTGTCGAATCAGAGGAGGAGAAATGATAAAAACAAATACATTTAATTTAGAGGAAGGTAAAACTTACGAAGTATGGGATAATGAAAGAAATTCCGAAGTCGAAGCAAAATATCTCGGAAATTCAGAGGCACATAACGTTTTTGAGTTAATTACTCAGCAAGAAAAGGCATATCTTCTTTTTAATAGAAGAACAACGGCTATTTCAGGAGGAAGAAAGATTTTCACAAGCCGCCCTCTCGAAGCAGATTTTCCTATAAGAATAGAAAGAGACAAAAAAGAAAAGTTTAAAAAACGTTTAAAAGATTTGAAAAATCCTTCTCTTCATGAAATGGAAAAAAGAAGGCAAGAACAAATTTATAAAACTTTAGAAGAAGTAGGAGTATTAATTTAAAATGACTGCAATGGAAATATCTAACCTGACAAAAGACAAGCTAAGAGCAATGTTTGAGGAAGGAAAGAGATTTGACTCAAGAGGATCCTTGGATCTCAGAGAATTTGAAGTAACCTATAACGTTTCAAACAAGGCCGAGGGTTCTGCGAGAATTAAGTTCGGAAAAACAGACGTTGTCGTCGGGGTAAAACTCCAGGTAGGAGAACCTTATCCAGATTCGCCCGACAAAGGAAATCTGATGGTCTCTGGTGACTTACTTCCGTTAGCATCGCCAAGATTCGAATCAGGACCTCCTGGTTTCGACGCAATCGAACTGCCGAGATTAGTTGACAGAGCTATAAGAGAATCAGGAATGATAGACTTTGAAAAACTTTTAATAAAGAAAGGCGAAAAGGTCTGGACAATCATGATAGACATCTACCCAATAAACGACGACGGCAATCTAATCGACGCTGCAAGCATCGCTGCAATGGCCGCGCTAAGAAATACTTATTTTCCTGAATTAGACAGCGAAGGAAAAATAAATTACGAGAAAAAAACAAAAGACAAACTTCCTCTATCAAAAGAAATATCTCCTCTATCAATTAGTTTCTTCAAATTAGGAAATTCAATAATCCTTGATCCGACAAGAGAAGAAGAAGAGGCATGCGACACAAGAATAACTTTCGGAATTTCAAAATGGAACGGACAATACATGTTAAACTCCTGCCAGAAAAAAGGAGAGGCAACTCTTTCATCTGAAGAGATAAAAACCATGATGGAAATAATGCCAAAAAAATTCGAAGAACTAAACAAAAAGCTTAAAAACTTCCTCTAAGATTTTTATAAATGGAAAACCAGTTTACAAAATACGAGATGGCCAGAATCATTGGAGCGAGAGCGCTTCAGATAGCAATGGATGCTCCGATACTAATCAAAATTACCGAAGAGAAGCTAAAGGAAATGCGCTTCGACGCTTTGAAAATAGCGGAGTATGAATTTGCAGGGGGAATCTTGCCAATAACAATACACAGACCAGCTCCAAGAAAATCAAAGGACCGTCTAGGACAGATTAAAGAGGACTCTGTTTCCGACGAAGAGCTAATCGCAAAGGCGCAGGAAGTCGAAAAGGAGATAGTCGAAGACGCGAAAGAAATAGGCCTCATCAACGAGGGCGAGGAAGACGAAGACACAATGGAAATAACTGAAAGCAAAGAGGAATGAACAGAGTTTTCATTTATAATTTCTTTCTCTAATTATCGTCTTGGCGGCATTATAACTAATCCTTCTGGAATCATCGAAATCAAGAATGCACAAGAATCTTGAAAAAATATTTTTTCTTTCATAGGACAAGACTATCTCTCTAAGTTCTTCCGTAGTTTTATTATAGTATTCATCTCTGATTTTTTGCATTCTTTTTAATCTGCCCACAACAAGACCTATACTTTGTTCTCCCTTTCCTAATTGTCCAAGTGTCATAATGTTTAACAACAGATTGAATATTTAATTCTTTTCCCAAGAATTAAAAACTCTTTCAT
>JACQLL010000049.1 GCA_016234025.1 Candidatus Pacearchaeota archaeon
GAATTGTTTCGTATGAGGTATAATCATTTTAGGCCTCACACAAGTTTAGAAAATAAATGTCCGAGTCAGGTTTATTTTGATATTAATAAGTTAATTTAGGGGTAGGACATATGTCCTGAACCAATACATGTGTTTGGTTATCAAGATTCTTCTTATAGTCCACTAATTTAATCTTTCGGTTTTCTGAAGCTTCGTGAGAAGCGAAGATTAGAGAACTTCGTTCTCTTTATTTATTGGTGGGCTATATAAAACAAGCGAAACAATAAAATATCTCTCCTCTTCAATTCTTCACCAATATTCACCAACGTGTCAAGACAATAAAATATCTCTCCTCTTCAATTTTTTTCAATCTACAATTTTCAAATTCAAGCATCTTACTTTAAAACCACAACAATCTTTTTAAACACAAGTTAATATTCCCTATCATGCAAATCATCGGCTTTAATTTTACAAAGATTCATGCAGAAAAATCACCCAACTTTAGAAACTCTCATAGAAATTATGCAGTCGAATTCACCAACTTCGAAAAAGAAAAAATCGACCTTCTCAAGGACGCGGAGGCCATAAACCTTTCTTTCCGTTACTCTTTGATTTATGAGGACAAAGAAGATGCCTCTTCAAAAGAAAAAGGAGAAAAGCTCGGAGAAACTTCTTTCGAAGGCACGATAAAGGTCTCAGCGTCGAAAGAAGAGACAAAGGACTTCCAAAAAGCATGGAAGAAAAAACAAGTCCCAACGTCTGCTGCATTACCAATTCAAAACTTTATTTTAAAGAGGTGCGCAACCAAATCTGTCTTTCTAAACGACGAAATCGGTTTGCCAGACCCCCATTTAAAGATACCTCAACTACACCCACAATAAAGCAAAGTAATAAAAAGAATGATTAATTTTTATGATTATGGATACGTATTATAGTAATCCTAAAGAAACTTATTTCGGTTTTGCATTTCAAGGGCATCTTCCACTGCAGAAAAAAGGTTTAATAAGTTACCTGGAAGACAATTTAAGTGAGCTTGAAATTAAAGAGAGAGATTCAAAGTTTCTTTATCTTAGCGAGAGGCAAAATCACGACTCATTCGGACCAACCAAAATCTCTCTATCAATAACTCTCGATACCCCCACTATACTCTATGTCAGAAAGTTATTTTGGAGAATATTAAGATCCTATCATGATATGGAGCTGTTAGTTTTCTCTCTAAATAAAACAACACTACACTACACCGCAACAGAGCTAATTGCTTTAAAACACAAAACAGCAGTTAGAACTCGACACTTTCAAACAGAACAGGAAAGACGCCTCACAAAAATTAACTTGCAGGAAAGACTTCATGAATTTTGTCAGAGAACTTATGAAAATAAAAAATATTTAGTATCTATCACAAACGAGAGAGAGGACCAAACTCGAAAACCTCTAAATTTTCTCCGACAATCAAAACTTCAAACTTATTTAGATTAAAATCAAAGGCAAAACCCAAATCGTTTTCCCTCGGGTCGCTTCCTTCATTCCCTTCAAAAAAACTCGGAACAATCAAAACTTCTCTCCCTTTAAATCTTCCCTTTAGGAAACACTTAAACTTCTCCCTCTTCACGCCTCCAGGTTCGCTCAACTTAACGGCAGGATGTCCGTGTCCCATGATCCAAAATTTTATTTTCTTATTTTCAACTTCCTCTGACTTTTTATTACCATGAAAAAAACAAACCTCTCCGACACAATAGCTCTCTCTCAATTCTGTATTTTCAATCACTCTCAAAATCGGTTCCAGTATCGCGTCATGATTTCCTCTAACGACGACAATCCTCCTGCATTTCTGCAAAATATAACTAAACAACTCCTCAACATCATTGACCTCCTGCCTCATCATCTTCCCAAAATCATGCTTGACATCACCGAGAAAAACAACTTCATCAACGTTTCCTGTTTCAGCAAAAACACTTTCAAAATAATTCAACACCTCTTTAAACATTTCTCTCCCGACGAAAACTCCTGTCCTGTTCAGGTACTCTTCGTATCCAAGATGCAAATCTCCAACAACTAAAATTCTTCTTCCTTCGGTTTCAATCAGCAAACACTTGCCTATAAACTCTAAATTCATAAATTACTTCAAGAAAAGGGCTAATTAAAACTATCGTCCATCAAAGTTAAATCTATTAGTTCAAGGGAGTTCACACGAATCATCTTCACCATCGCCATCTGTGTCGATACATCTTCCCCCATTATATATGCAGGTATCACAAGGAGTAATCCCCACACTCCAATCATAATGTTTCTGTTTTAATTGCCTCTCTTCATATGTGGGAGCTAAGACATATCCTTTAAAATATCCCGCACTCTTCAATAAAAAGAATCCGATAACAGCGACAATCACAGCCAACAAAACCCAAATCAAAATCCTCCTCGTCTCTCTTTTCATCACAAATTTAAACTCTCCTTCTTTAAATATCTTTCTTTCCTTCTATAATCTTCAAATGCAACTCATGCATCCTCTTCAAAAACTTTGCCTTGTCCTCCATCTTTATCAAATCAGTCCTTCCTTGCGTCACCAAACCCAAGCCAAAGGGCGAAACAAGGGGCGTCCTAACAACTTCAACCTTGATCTTATTCAAATCAATCAGTTTCAAAACTTTCTTAGCATTTTCAATATCCATTAAGTCCTCCATGACTTCTCTTCTCGCCTCTCTCAAAATGCAAAACTCATTGCTGATTTTTTTGACAGAGCTATACAAAAACTCCGAATGAACCTGTTGCCTCCCCGCACTTTTCTCTCTCCCCTTATAATTTCTTAAAATCATCAAGCTCCGCCCGGCACAATGCCTAAATCTTCTTTTCAAAATATCGCTTCTCTCAATCGACTCTTTTAAAATTTCCAAGATATTTTTGCTATTAACAAAATCAATTATCTTTTTTTCATCAAGCTTCTCTCCCGCAATAAAAAATCCATTATCACTAATCCCCACTTCAACGTCTCTGGTTCTGATTCTCGCCGCAGCATAGCCATAAGCCCTCGACAGAGCGTCATTAACCCTCCTTCCATAAACACTGTGGAAAACAAGATACTCTTTCTCTTCTTTAAACTTCTCAACCAACAACCTCTCGCAATCAGGAATCTTCGAAAACTTTCTTTGTTCATCAAAATACTCATAAATCTCAAGCGCAACATTCCCATCACAATATAAATAAGTCTTAATAAAATCAACACAATCTTTTTTATCTTTCATTCTTTCACTGACAAATTTTCTAAACTTCCCGACCTCGACTGCAGAATCGAAACTCAATGGCAGCATTTCGGAAAACCACGAAGGTATCGTGGGATTCTTAGAGATATCTGCCTTAACATACGCCTTCATTCCCCTCGAATACAAATACTGGTATTTCTGTCCGCCAAGAACAAAAACATCTCCTCGTTTCATCCGTTCAAGAAAACCCTCGTCGATTTTCCCGATTTCCAGCCCCTTTCTTTCCTCTGGAGAAGAAACAACAACTCTGATAAAACTCTCGCTCGGAATCGTCCCCAAATTCGTCATATAAATAACTCTTGCCAACTTGCCCTTCTTTCCAATTTCTCCCTTCTCTAAATCATACCATATCTTTGCATAAACATGTCTATGTTCCAAAGCATAGTCACCGGCCAAATAAGAGACAACAGAAAAAAAATCCTCTTTTGTTAACGACTCATAACAATAACTCTTCCTTATAATCCTCAACATCTCGTCGACATTCCAGACTTTCGTTATAGCCATTCCATAAATCTGCTGCGCCAAAACATCCAAGGCATTCTTAGGTATATCTGCTCCGTCGATTTTCTTTTCAACCATCCCCTTCATCAAAACACCACACTCTACCAAGTCATCTCTATCCAGGACGATAAACATTCCCTTCGGATTATCGTGAAGCTTATGCCCTGCCCTGCCAATTCTCTGCAAAGCTCTTGCAACGCTCTTCGGCGACTTCAACAAAACAACAAAATCAATGCTTCCAATATCTATTCCCAACTCCAAGGAAGTAGAGCTAATAACTGCTTTCAGTTCTCCCTTCCTCAACCTCTCTTCAATCTCAAATCTCTTATCCTTACTCATAGAACTGTGATGCGCACCCAACAAACCCTGATACTTCCCTCTAAACCTGCTCTCCAAATGATGAATCACCCTCTCCGCCGCGTTCCTCGTATTTGTAAAAATCAGAGTCGTCCTGTACTTCTCAACTATCCCATCGAGAATTTTATACAACTCTTTCTGGCTTTCAGAACTCTCTGCTTCAAGAATGTTCTCTCCCGGAAAATTCAGAGAAATATCTATCCCCTTGACAAGCTTCACGTCTGCAATTAAACAATCCCTTTCGCTCCCTACCAAAAATTTAGCAATTTCCTCCAACGGAGAAATCGTAGCACTTAATCCAATCCTCACAGGCTCAAACAGGCACATAGCAGACAATCTCTCTAAAGTTAAAGATAAGTAAACTCCTCGCTTGTTAGTAAGCGCATGCACCTCATCAACAACAAGATATTCCAGCTTCTCTAAATGCTCGACAAATTTCCTGCTCGTCAACACAATCGCCAGTGTTTCAGGCGTCGTAACTAAAATATGCGGTACCTTCTTCAGCATCTTCACTCTCTCTTTCGTTTCGGTGTCTCCGGTTCTCAATCCAACACGAATCTCTTGCATCTTCAAATTTTTCTTCTCGGCAAGCCCGCTTATCTCGCGCAATGGACTAATAAGATTAACAGCCACATCATTCGACAGCGCCTTCAAAGGAGAACAATAAACAGCATAAACTTTATTCTCAAGTTCGTTTTTCAAAGAAAGAGTAACAAGATAATTAAGTATGCTCAAAAAAGCAGTCAACGTTTTCGTTCCGCCAGTCGCCGCGCTTACAAGAATGTTTCTCCGGTCATTTATTCTTTTAACACCATACAACTGCGTCAAACTAAAATCCTCAAACTTCGAAAAAAACCACTCCCGAACAAGCGGATGCAAAATTCTCTCTATCTCTTTTCCATCATTCTCTTTAACAAACTCGATATTTCCTTTCATAAACCTCTTCGAAGAAATTAGTATTTAAGGGTTTGTTTTAATTTTAAATAGTTCAGAAGTTCGATCAAGAAGCCCAGCAATATTTAAGAATTTTCTAAATCATACTCCTTGAAGAAGGATATTAAGCAGAATATCTTTTAATGTTTCCATATTATTTAACCATAATATTATACAAACCCCTTCTCTCAAAAAATTATCTCCGCTGAACCAAATAACTTAAATCCTCAATATCCCTCTAAAAAATATGCCAATTATCTCACAACGAAAAAAAGAAAAAATTCAGGAACAAATACTCCACTACTTATTCGAAATCTCGCCTCAAGCAGTTCACACAATCAAAATCGCGGAAGAAATCGCCCGCGACGAAGAGTTCACAAAATCACTTCTTTTAGATTTAAAATCAAAAAATCTCATAATCGAGGTCAACAAAAACTCCGATGGCAAAACGTATGAGCGAAGGCAACGTTGGAGATTAACAGAGGAGGCCTATAAAATTTACTCAAGGCATCAAGTCTAAATTAACCAATCTCAGCTTTATCAGGAAATCAATAAACTTTCGCAATATAGTCCACCAATTTAATCTTTCGGTTTTCTGAAGCTTCGTGAGAAGCGAAGATTAGAGAACTTCGTTCTCTTTATTTATTGGTGGACTATTAGGGAACCAACACCGAGAAACTTAGTTGGTTCACTATA
>JACQLL010000056.1 GCA_016234025.1 Candidatus Pacearchaeota archaeon
AAATGCCAGCGTTTTTGATACAAATGAGGATCAGATAGACGCATTCATCTACGGAGTTAATTTCTCGTCGACCGGAAAGTTTTACAAACACGGCCTGCTTTATCGGCAAATCGACGCTTCGCCTGGAACTAATTTGAGTTACAACTGGACTTCGCCTGTGACTGTTCCTGATAAGTCGGTTGTTTATCTTTTACATTTGGATAATAATTCCCGTTATGACGAAAATGACTCTTTTGTTTATGACTTCAGCGATTACAACAGGAACAACGGAACAGCGTCGGGAAACGCATTTCCAAACATGAGCGGAGGCAAGTTCGGTGGGGGTTGGGAGTTTGATGGCAACGGAGATTACATAACTATTACCGACGGAGGAACAGAGCTTGATTTCGACGACGCACTAGAGTATACATGGACGATGTGGGTGAGACTTAATAGCCTGGACAAAGACCATTGGCTTGTCAGCAAACAAAACGGAGGCGGATTATCTCAATTAGGATATATAATTTTAGTTGAAAATAACAACCAGGTTTCCATTGCCAAGCCAGACGGAACTGTTCCTACAGACGGAACAAATAATCAATTATCAAGTTCTTTAACGTTACAAAAAGGAAGATTTTATCATTTAGCCGTTGTCTTTGATAAAGAAACATCAACTATTTATATTAATGGAGTTTCTAATGCGACAGGCTCTGGTGCTTTTGACGACGATACTTCTGATAATGTTTTGTTAGGAAATAGTGGCTCTAATAGAGCCATTAATGGAACTTTAGACGATGTTGCTTTCTGGAATCGAACATTGAGTGCAACAGAAATTAATGATTTGTATAGATTAAATCTTGATAAATATTTCTGGAAAGTTAATGTTACGGATTTCTCGGGGAACAACAACGAATCAGAGGCAAGGCAAATTGAGATACAAGAGTTAACTCCTCCAGGCGTTACGATAAACTTCCCAAAGAATAAAACATATGGTTATACGAGTTTGCATCTTAACTTTAATGTTACTCTTAACGAAAATGGAAGCGTTCAGTATAGCCTGACAGGCGGAGCGAATAATATAACAATGTTCTCTTCCGAAAACAGAAATTTCAATCATACAAATGGTTCAATCGCAGATGGGGGTTACAAGTTTAATGCGTATGCTAATGACACGGCAGGAAATAATAATTACACGACGAACATGGCGTTTAGTTTTAACAGCTCTGAATTATCTGCATGCGGTAATTTGGACGAGGCGAACAAGAGATATGTTTTGATTCAGAATGTTACGACAACGGGAACATGTTTCACAATCTCCGCAGATAACATCACTCTTGAAGGCAGAGGGTATATCGTGACAGGAGACGGGGGAGCTTCTGACAATGGAGTTAGCGTGACTTCAAAGTTGAATATAACAATAAATAATCTTAATGTTACGAATTTTGCTCATGGAATTTACTCTTCGGGAATCAATAACTCTTTGATTTCCGGGAACTACTTGTATTCGAATGTCTTTAATGGAATATACATGACGGCAAGTTATAGAAATAAAATCGAAGATAACATAGCAAGCTCTAATTCTGATAGTGGTTTGAGTTTAGACAGTACTAATTCTTATAATACAGTCCGCAATAATTTTATGAATCTTAATTCTCTTTACGGATTTTCGATTGTAGCGAGTTCTAACAACGGATTTACCGATGATAGAATAAATGGCTCGCTGGGAGATGCGATACTGCTTAGCGGCTTGGTTAGTGACAACAACTTTACAAATACAACCATATCTAACACGCATAAATCTTTTTATGATTTGAAATTTGAAGACGAGCAGATAAACGGGACGCTGCTGATAGACATCCCTCACATAGGAAATTATACTTTTACAGGTCTTGGCGGGACTTTGATTGTCAGGGACAGCGAGTTTGGAGAAGTAAGTTATTTGAAGATAGTTAATGGGAGCGGAACTAACTTAACTAACGACATAAGAATAGGAAACAACTCTGTTACGGTGTTATCAAATTCTAATCTGGGATTAAATAGAAGTGCAAATGTTTCTTTGTTTGGTTCGCCTGGAGCGGGGTTTGTCGTTCCTAAAATACAGAGAGATGGCTCGGCTTGTGCTTCTTCTATTTGCGCCAACTATACGGCATTAAACGCCACGACGGTAATATTTAATGTTACACACTGGACTAATTACAGCATCGGAGAGGGTAACACTGCTCCTGTGAGTCCGACTCCATTGCTTAATTCTACCGACGGGACGAACAGAACTGCGCAGAACCTTCATTGTTCTGATACATTATCTGATGCGGATGCACATAGAATGAATGTCACGGTTATTTGGTATAACGGTTCATTACAACATTTGAAGGTTAACTTTAATAATAGTTACGTCAACGGAACTTATTTCACGGCAACTCTTAACTCCGGAAATACCACTAAAACACAAAACTGGACTTGTGGATTAAGAACATTTGACGGAGGTTATTACAGCGCTTGGTCGAATAGTTCTCTTCTTACTATTCTGAATACTCCGCCGAGCGTCAGTCTTCTTACTCCTGCCAATGGGAACATTACAATCAACAGGACTCCTACTTTCACATGGAGTGGAAGTGACGACGACAGCGACGCTCTAACTTATGAACTTAATCTCACTTGTCTTGGAGGATGCACCACACAAGACTCGAGATACGTTCAGTCAATTGGCGGAACCTCGCACACTATATCGGGAGACCTGCAATATCTTTCTGATAATTCTTATTACTATAACTGGTCTGCCAGAGCCAGCGATGGAACGGACTTCGGAGATTGGGCTGTTTCCAGGAACATAAGCATACAAGCGCTCGTCGATGTAATTTTGCAGAGAAGCTCGGTAGATTTCGGAGGAATAGGAATACTCGGCACAAACGACACTACCGACGACTCTCCTTTGCCTTTCTTAATTGAAAACTCCGGAAATTCTTTCGTGAATATTTCTATAAATTCAAGTAACTTGTGGAACTCCGCAGGCAACCCAAGCAGATATTATCAGTTCAAGGTCGATAATAATACAGCAGAGAATTACTCCTTTAGTCAGTTGCTTTCAGTTACGACGTTCACTAACATGCCTCCTTTAACGCCTTCTCAACTTGCAATTGCTTTGCTGAATTATACCGACGCTACCGACAGCGCAGAGATAGATATTAATGTCAGCGTTCCTCCAAGTGAGGGGTCAGGAGTTAAAAGTTCGACGGTGTATTTCACCGCAAAATTGGCAGAATGAAAATGGTAAAAAATAAACATGTGGTTGCAATAGATTTCGTAATCATAGCAGCGACGCTAGTCTTTGCCTTGGTTCTCGTCGGCTATGCAAGACCTTTAATAATTGCTCCGGTTGATGAGCTGATTACGACTAATAGTTCTGTTTTGTTTGAATTCGAAAAGGGAGATTTTATACTTCTCGATAATAATCTTGATTTCAGTTCGCCCGAAAAGATTTATGCAGAGGATAATTTAATTATCAATTTAAAGCCGGGCGTTTATTATTGGAGGGTTCAGGGAGCTCTAACGAGCGAGATAAGACAGCTTACAATTCAGTCGGAAGTTGAGTTGAAATTAAAAGAGTTTGCCGACGGGAAATTTAAGATAGTGAACGCAGGCAATACTAATCTGAACGTCGATGTTTATGAGAACGGCGAGCTGAATCAGACCCTGACTTTGGGAGTCGAAGAAGAGAAGGAAGTTTCCGGAAAGAAGTTCATTGCAAGAGAAGATGTTTCTGGAGGAGAGAATGAGTAAGCTTTTTGTGTCTATAGTTTTATTTGTATTTTTGATTTCAGGAGTTTTTGCTCTGGGAGTTACTCCCGGAAGAACTACTTTTGATTATGAGCCGGGAACGCAAAGAAAAGTTGATTTTTCCGTCGTTAATTCTGAAAAAGATGATATTAACATTGTGGTTTTGGTTCAGGGAGAGCTTAATGAATCGATATCGCTTTCCGAAGTTTCTTTTAGCATGAGCAGTTCTGAACAGAGCAGGAATCTTCGGTATATATTAGACATGCCGCAGAATCTTGCGCCAGGAGCTCATTCTTCGGAGATTGTTATTTTGCAGTTGCCCGGCAGGTCTTCTGTCAGCGACGCTTTTGTCGGAGGAACTGTTGCAGTGGTGACAGAGGTTGTTGTTTTCGTTCCTTATCCCGGGAAGTATGCAGAAGCAGGGCTTAATATTATTGGTCCTGAAAACGGCAAGGTTACTTTTGTTATTCCTGTGACGAGCAGAGGTGATTTGGATTTGGTGAGAGTCGGCGGGACAATAGACATATTTAGTTCTTTGAATGAGAAAATCGCGACGGTTTCTACAAATGAGATTTCTATTCTTAGCAAGGAAAGAAAAGAGATAGTTGCTGAATGGGATGCGTCAAGCATACAACCGGGTCCTTACAGGGCTGTCGCGACGGTGATTTATGACGAACAGGTTTTGAAAGTTGAGAAAGAATTTAATGTCGGAGAGAGGAGATTAGGTTTAGAAGGGATAGAAGTTAATGATTTTTCTCTCGGAGAAATAGCGAAATTTGAAATTTTGGTAGAGAACAAATGGAGTCAGGAGATAAAAGGAGCTTATGCAGAGATGCAGGTCTTTAATTCCGACGGAGAAATCATGGCCGAGTTCAAGTCGCCTACTCAAGACATTCCTGCTTTAAGCAAGGCATTGATGATATCATTTTGGGATACTGAAGGAGTCAGAAAGGGAACTTATGATTCCACTCTATTCTTAAGATACGGAGCCAGTTCCGAACAACAATCTTTGAAATTAGAAATCTCTGAAAATGACATAAATGTAGTCGGAGTTGGTTATGTCATTTCGGAAAGCAGCGGAGGAAAAAGTTCAGGAGGTCTTACTACTATCTTAATCGCAGGGATAATAATTTTGGTGCTTGTCAATTTAAGTTGGTTCTTGTTCTTTAGAAGGAAATTAAAACATAGACAATGACGATAAAACTTAAATAAGGATATGATTTGTTATATTTAATAAAGAGAGAGGAAGATGGATACAAATCAAAAAGTTATTTTGGCAGTGTTGATACTCGCTATTGTCTTTTCTGTGGTCTCTATGTTTATCAGTTTGAGTTTGAGTGATTTGAGTTCTGATTTTAGACATGTTGTTTCCGGCAAGGTTAGCGATAACGGAGGAGCAGGTGTTTCTTTAGTTGTTGAGGGTGCATCTTCTGCGGGAGGAGGAGGATGAAAGAAGACGGATTGCTTTTATTAGTGGCGGTTATAGCATTGATAGTTTCTGTATCTTCTGCAGGAATAACTTATCTTTCTTTCAGCAATTTAGTTTCTCAAATAACGGGTTATGCGACGGGAGAAGCGAACCTGACGGTTGAGTCAACTGTTTCGATAAATTTCTCTAATTCGTCGGTAAATTGGGGTTCCGGCAGAGTTAATACCGGACAAACGAAAGCTTACCTTGATACACAATCAGGGACGGTTACATTTGGAAATTGGACTGCTGTTAGCGGAGGTCTTGTTGTAGAAAATACAGGGAATGTTAATTTAACACTGAATTTAACCGGTGGAAAGACGGCTGCGCAGTTTCTTTCCGGAACAAACCCTGCTTACAAATGGAATGTCAGCAATTTTGAAGTAGGGAGTTGTTTAAATGCTACTGGAGGTCCTCCACTTTACACACAATTTGGGAAATTCTCCGATGTAAACACGAGCACAGAACTAATTTGCAATACTTTTAGATTCGAGGCAGGTAATGACACGATACTAATTGCTTTTAACTTGACTGTTCCAGAAAATTCGCTCAAAGGTGCTCTTGGAGATATTATTACAGCGACCGCGTTCCAAGCCAGATTTTCACAAAAGTATAAAAATCTTTTTTTCCAAGTTAGAAGATGAAAAAGGTTTTTATTATGGTGATATTTTTAATTTGCCTTGTGCAATTATCTAGCGCTAATTTAGGTTTGTCTCCATCCAAGAAATATTTTAATTATGTTCCGGGCGAGGAAATAATAGTCAAATATCATATTTTTGAAGACAATCCTGAAAGAAAACTTGACATTTCCGTCGAGGGAGACTTGAAAGATTATGTCCATCTTAGTAAGAATGAATTAACAGGAGGAGGGGATGTAACGGTTACTATTGGTCTTCCTGAAAGTGTCGGGGAAATGCCCGGAGATAATGATATTAGTATCGTTGTCAAGCAGCAGCCATTTGAGAGCCAGTTTATAGGAACTGCGATAGAGCTTTCTTCTACGATAACTATTTTCGTCCCTTATCCTGGGAAGTATATCCAGGCAGTTTTGCAGGTTCCGAACGGAAATGTTGATGATGAAATTCCTATCGAACTGAAGTTAACAAACCGAGGAAAGAGCGAAGCTGGCGTCAGCTCCAGAGTCGATATAAAGACAGAAGGAGAAAATAAAGGAAGCGTTAATTTTTCTCCTTTTATCCTTGCTGTTAACGAGGAGAAGACCTTGCAGGGGGTTTTAAATACTCAAGGCTATAGACCAGGAGATTATTTAGCAGATGCATTCGTTAATTATGGAGATGGTGTTTCAAATGTTAATCAGACATTCAGGATTGGCTCTCTTTTTGTCAACGTAACGGATTTTAGCGACGAGCTTTCTCAAGGAGGCATCCAGAAATTTTTGATTGACGTCCAGAGTTTATGGAACTCTGATATAGATGATGTTTACGCAGATGTTAATATTTCTAACGAGGTTGAGAGCTTTGTTTTTAGAACGCCTTCTATCCCGCTTAATGCATGGAGTGAAGGAACGTTAGAGGGATTCTTGGACACCAGCGACATGAGCGGAGAGTATGAAACTGAAATAACTTTGAATTATTTGGGAAGCAAGAGCTTAACTTCCGGAATTTTGTCGATTAAGAAATCCTCGATGATTATTGTGATAATTGTAATAGGGGTCATTTTAGCAGTCATACTACTGCTTGCATTAATTAGGAGAAAGAGAAAGCGGAGGAAAAGATGAAGAAGTTTGCTTACTCGCTTCTTTTAGTTTCTTTTATTGTCTTGATAGCTTCTTTGCTGATTTTTTTTTGGAGAGGAACAATTCTTCAGAGCGATACATTTTACACTTCTGCTGATGTCAGTGATAAAAACATAGGACTTGATGTTAATAGCAGTGCGCTGACTTTCGGTAAAATAAACAGAGGAGGAAGTTCTTCACGGAACATACTTTTAGAAAACGGCTATCCATTTCCGATCGTTGTTGAGTTGGAGGCGGATGGGGAGATAACGAAAATTTTGAATTATGAGGATACGATAGAAGTTGACAGAGGAGACAGCGTGGAAATAGCTCTAAGTGTTTATGCAGATGAAAACACTGAACAGAAGTTTTACGAGGGCAATGTTAAATTAAATATTAAGCCGCTTATCTAGAATTTTAATTTACTCCGCCGACGTTAATTCCACCCGCTCTGAAAATAGTCGCCAACTATCCAACAATCCGCCCCCACCCTCCCACCCTAAAATTTGCTCCGCTAACCTTGCGGCTGCGGGATTTCGAACTCTCTATAAAATAAATTCCGCTGGCTTTAATCTACTCCGCCGGCGCTTCTGCTCTAAATCTAGCCGCAGATTTTGCGGCTGCGGGATTTCGAAGCCGCGCCCGCTTTGGCGACGGCGCGGCGACGGAGTTTTGGCGACGGCGCGGTGGCTTTGGAGGGACTTCTCTCCGCTCTTTTCAGTGACGGCGCGGCTCTAAATGAACCTAGTCCCTGCCTTTTCCTTCGGCGTTGCGGCGTTGAACGAAACGCGTCCCCGCCTCCTCGCGACCACGCGCGCAATGAATCCCAAAGATACTCGTCGCGTAATCGCTCGCCAACCTTACCGCCTCCCGAGACGGCGACGCGACGACATCAGTCCCGCCCACCTGCCCCATGAGACGCGGCGGCGCGTTAGTTCACAAATATTTAAATACTACTTATCTCTCGGAAAAATATGACGAATGAAACGATAAAAGTCTCGATAAGAAAAAGCGTAGAAGGAAGAGCATTCGGGCCGGTGAGAGGTGATGTAGCTTTGAAAGAGTGCAGCGACGCTGGTTACGAGGCGCAGTTCATGCCGACCTTGATAGACACGAGAATTTATTCTAAGAAAGGTTCGGCTTTCTGGAATTTTTTGTGGAGAACTCCAAGCATCAAAGCGACAGGAAAAACAAAACAAGATAACCCAGTCGTAATATATGCTCACGTCCCAAATTATTTCTCAAAACACGAAAACATAACAGAGGCAATAGAAGTAGGTCTTGTAAAAGGAGCTGGAAAAATTCCAAGAGAAGAATTTCAGAGATTGCTTGATTTAGAAGACAAAGAAAGAGTTTTTGTCGTCGATTACGACGAACTAAAACGCTCAACTTCAGACTTAATTCCAGTCAAGAAAGCGCTGGCACACCCGCAAACGATTCCGTTTCTCGGCGGAAAAGACAGAGCAGAATTGTATCTACCAAAACACAAAGAAAACTACGGAGACCAAATCGGAATCTGGCATTCCGATGATTTGTGTGATGAGCCGTTAGCGAGATTGCTTTATGTTGGCGACGATTACTGCGACGGCTTGATTGCCAACTACCACTTGAACTACAGTGGGCGATTCTTCGGGGTGCCGAAGCTTAAGGAATTTTGATTGAGAATATTGCCTAACAAGACAATGTTTTTATATTCCTTATTGTTTTTTTATTAATGAAAAAGATAGTGATGTTAATCTTGGTTTTCTCTATTATTTTTAGTATAATTAATATTCTTTTTTTGGGGCTTGTGCCTGTCAAGGATTTTCAGTATATAACGGGAAAGGGAGTGGTTGGGATTTTGGCGTTGATTATCGAGGGAGATACATTGAATATCACTATTCTCCATCCGACGAACACGACTTATAATTTTTCTATTGGGGCTACCTATGCCATTAATCTAAATGTTTCTTCAAATTATAATACGAGCAATTGGTGGTACACTCTGCGCGATGAGAGGCATAACCTCGTTGTCAATAACAGCATCTTATTTACCCCCAATACGACGATTTACGCGGTCAGATGGGACAACAGGCTTCTTGTTTATGCAAATGACTCTTCGGGAGTTTCTGATAATAAGAATGTCACATTTTTTATTAATGTCCCTAATTCTGCTCCTGTTTTGGGAAGTGTCGACAATGAGATTTATGTCTGTGAGGGTTCTGCCCTTTCTTACTTCTTCAACGCCACTGACGTCGACGAAGATAATCTTACTTTTGATATTATTCCGAAAAATCCGTTTTTTGTAAACACAAATCCAATTAATCAAACCATTAACTCTCAAAACACCACAGCTAAAAATGAAATATTTTCAGGAGTGATAGGAAAGAACGACGTCAGGAATTATAGCGAAAATTTGTCGGTTAGTGATAGTTCGCTCGCCGACAGCAAGTCGATAAACATAACAGCAATTGAGATAAACAATGCACCTGGCGTCGAGAACATAGGGGTCAAGACGATTTATACGCAGGGAGACAATCAAACTCTTTTTGAAGAGTGGGATGTCAGTGATGTTGAGAATGGCAATCAGAGCTCTGGTAATTTCACTTTCAATACTACATTCTCTTCGGGAAGTTGGATTTTTAATATAAGCCAGTCAGGAGTGATAAACTTCACCGCAAATTCTACTTACGTCGGAGTTTATGACATAGCTGTTTGTGTTGTTGACCTTGGAATAAAGAATATACATCAAAACATAAGTGTTTGTGGACAGAGCGGAACAAATCGGTCAAGTTGTGATTCGTTCGAGCTTACTATCACGGGAGATAACAGAGCACCGACGATAACTTCTTATTCTCCTGTTAACTTGGTGTTTGACGCGAGCAGCACCGAGAGTTTGCTCTTTAATGTTTCTGAAAGAGATCCGGATGGAAGCACGCCTGACACTTATTGGTATGTTGATGAGGTTCGTAAAGAGATTGATTCCGGAGCGACGTATGATACTTTTAGTTATAGTTTTGGTTGTGGTGTTTCGGGCGTTCATCGGATAAGAGTCGACACGACCGACGGCTCTCTTAATGACAGCGTGCAATGGAACGCTACAATTTCCAAAGTTTCTTGTCCTGTGCAAAGTGCCGGAGCAGGCGGCGGAGGAGGCGGAGGCGGAGGCGGTGGAGCATCTTCGTCGGCTTGCGGGGTTAAGTGGGCTTGCCATGCATGGCAATTATGTCAGAACACAGAAAGGTCTTTTGAGATAGGCGTGATTTCGGGGGATCATTATAGAGAAGTAAGCGAAGAATGTTCTCTAAACGACTGGGACGATGATGTTTGTGGTTTTCAGATAAGAAACTGCGTAGATGTCAATGAATGTAATCGGGAATTTAACAAGCCGGGAGAAATTCAGGCGTGCTATTTCACCATTGCGCCGAGCTGTTTTGACGGAATTGAAAATTGTCACGATGGGGAATGTGAATTTTTGGTAGATTGCGGCGGACCTTGTCTTGCCTGTTCTACTTGTTCTGACGGAGTTCAGAATCAGGGGGAAGAGAATGTAGATTGCGGCGGACCTTGCCCCAACAGATGCCCTGTTGAAAAACCTTCAAGGGCGAGGCTTATACATTACCTGATTGTTGTTACTTTATTACTTGTTATATTATTAATTGTAAAACTTTACAGAGTTATTATGCTGAAAAAGACAAGAACCAAAAAGGTTAAAAAGTAAAGAGTAGCAGGATTTTTATGAAAACGAGTAATTTTATCATGAAGGCAATTTATGCAGTGCTAATCTTTTTAGCCGGGTTTCTAAGTGCGCAGGCAGGAGGTCTGGCTTCTCCGAGCATAACTGGTTTTTCTGTGGACGCGCCTTCTGACTTTTTTCAGTTAGATAATGTTGTCGTTTATCAAGATAGAATTGTTATCAAGATAGATAATCCAATTGTGAGCAATTACGAGGACAGCGGAAGCATGGTTCCTTTTCTAAACGCGAACGCAAATGGCATTGGTGTCTTGCCGAGTTCTGGAGAAGAGATTAATGTCGGAGATGTGATAACTTATGATAATGGGAAAGAGTTGGTTGTTCACAGGGTTATTGAAAAGGGCGAGGATAGCGAAGGTATTTATTTTATAACGAAGGGAGATAATTCTCCTGTGGTCGACGGTAAAGTGAGATTTTCCCAAGTCAAATCTGTGTTGGTTGGAGTGCTTTATTAGTTTTGTAAATATATTCCTCACAGAATTCGCAGTTTCTTTCGGTAGGACAAGGAATGAAACCGTTTTCCATTGCTTTAAGTATTGAGCCAGCGATTTCAGTAATCTCATCTTTTATTTTGTTTAAGTTGAACGTTATTTTTTTTGAGTTAATTTCTTTTGCATTTCCTTCTTCGTCTATTTCGAATTCTATCGGAGTATCGTGTCGCAGAAGGTCAATTGTTACCTTTTTTACTTTTCCTATTTTTCCTGCCGCGAGAGCGTAATAACCCAGCTGTACGTTTCTCTGACGAGGAGATATCATAGTTTTCCCGATTTTATAGTCGATTATTTCTATTCCTTCTTTTGTAAAATCAATTCTGTCCGCTTTTCCAACAAAATTCAGTCCCTGAAAATTCATCTTTAAATTTTTTTCAGTCAGCGAATTTTCTTTGTATTTATTTTTGTTTCTTTCAAAAAATATTTTTATCAGATGCATTGCTTCTGATATATCAATGTTTTCCCACTCCGGTTTTAGGTGGACGTTCTTTGCCAAGTCGTGAAATTCCTTTAATGATTTTAGATTGTTTTTTACTCCTTTCTCTAGAGTTAGATGCATGAACGCTCCGAATTTTATGCTGTCCCAAGAAAAGCCCATTTTCTCCGGCATGTTTAATATGTACTTATATTCGAATTTCTTTTGGCATTCAAGGAAAGCCAGGAGAGAAGAAGGAGAGAAGACATACTCTTTGAAGTTTACGCCGATTTTTTCTGCTTTTCTTATCTTTTCCTGACTGATTGATTCTGCTTTCTCCTCTTCGTCTATCTCGAATTTTATTTCCGGATTCTCCATAAAATTTATTTCTTCGAGAAATCGAGAAGCACGATATTTTCTTCCTGAATATTCTTCGGCATATGTCAAGATGAGTTTCTTTTTTGCTCTTGTGAACGAGACGTAACACAGTCTTCTTTCTTCTGACAGCAGTGATTTTTTTTCGGAGTTTTCTATTATCATGTCCGATTCTTCTTTAGTTAGATTTTCTACTTTGCTTTTTATTTCAGGGTAAAGTTCTTTTGGAATCAAATCACTTTTTTGAGGATTGTTTATAGGGAATCTTCCTTCTGCGAGATTTGTTATTATTACTACATCGTATTCCAATCCTTTTGTTGAGTGAGAGGTCATTACTTTAACTCCTTTTTCTTCTCTTTCCGGAGCCTCTACCGAGATTCCTAATATTTCCATTACGTTGACATAATTGAGAAAAGAGTTTAATTCTGAATCATTTCTTTTAGAAAAATTTTCTGCGAGTTCATAGAACTTATTAAGGTTTATTGTTATTTCTCTTTCTTCTTTTATTTTTAAGTTTCTTATTATCTGATAGACCTTATTAATTGCGTCAAGAGCTTCGTTTGTTTCTTCCTCTGCCAGATGCTTTACTTGTTCGATTATATTTTCCGCAATTTTTTTATTGTTTAAATCGATAAACACTTCTTTTAAGTTTCTTAAAATTTCAGCATTTGAATTTTCATCCTGCTTTTTTATTGTTTCTCCTATCTTGGCCATATCTTTTTCGTCGAAACCGTAATTATAGAATAATTCCCACAATATTCTTGTTCCAATTTTTTCATTTTGTTTCATTGAATTCAGGATTTTCAGATAATTCAAAGTCAGCTTTATTTCTTCGGTTTTCAGAAGAGATTTTGATTCTGCCGACGAGTAATTAATTCCTGATATTTCCAAGAATTTTTTTATAATTCTCGTCTGATTATGCGTTCTGCACATTACACATATCTCATTTTCCGGAATTTTATTTTCTAATTCCTTTATTATTATATCTACGATTTTCCTTGCCTCTTCTTTTTCGTTTTTTAACCTATATACTTCTATTTCCTGCCCCTCGACTCCCCTAGCGTTTCTCGTGATGAAAAAATCTTCGGGATTTTCGTAATTTTTTATTATTAATGAGTTTGCTACTTTCAATATTTTCTCCGGGCATCTGTATGACGAATGAATAGAGAAGATGTCTGATTTTTTTATGGCAAAATTTTTTTTAAATAATGAAATGTTTTCTTTGTATGCTCCTCTAAATTCGTAGATTGACTGGTTCATGTCTCCCACGACGGTAATGTTTCTTGCTCCGGATAGAGCATCCAATATTTCTAACTGAATTTTATTCGTGTCCTGAAATTCATCTACTATTATGTAATCGTAGTTTTCCGAAACTCTTGGGAATTTTTTTATTAACTCCAGCGCTTTTTGATTCAAGTCAGAGTAGTCCATAAAATTTTTCTTTTCCTTAATTCTTTCGTAAGCTTTCCATGCATTTAGAAATTTTCTTAACTCAAATAACTTTTTTATTTCTCTTTCTTTTATCTCAAAATTTTTCTTTTGTTCTTTATCTTTCTTCAGGCATAGCACCAGATGCAGAGATTCCAACTGGTCTTTTAGAAATTCTGCTTCTGTATTTTCAGCGGAGTTATTTATGTAGGCCTCTATGTCTTCCGGTTTTATTCCGATGTCTTTCGCTATACCTATTGAATTTATATATCTGTGGCAATAAATTGGAGGGATTCTTAATCCGGAGCAGAGAGTTATTTTTGCTTCATCGGGATTCATTATTTGGAAATTTTTGTTTAGCTTTATTTTTTCTCCATGTTCTTTTAAGAGCAACGACGAGAATGAATGGAAAGTTTTTACCAGTATTTCTTTGTCGTCGAATGATATGGTTTTTCTTATTCTCTTAAGTAAATTGTTAGCCGCATCGTTCGAGAACGTGATGCAGACGATTCTTTCAGGAGAGTAGATTTTATTTTCTACTATCCATTTTACTTTTTCAACAATTGTCTTTGTTTTTCCTGTTCCTGCTCCTGCAAAAATCAGACAGGGTCCTGTTGTCTTTTTAATTGCCAATTCGATATCATCTTTTCTTTTCGCTTCCATTTTAACGGCTGAACTTTAAATTGAATTTATATTATTTCTCCGTAGCCAATTAGTCTCCAGTGTCCATTAACATTTCTCGCAATTCCAACGTTCTCTTTTTTGAATAAAATTGTCGGAGTTTTAAGCTCAACTTTTAGCGTTTCTTTACTTATTGATTTTACCGTTCCTCCTGTTATAGAGGTATTTATACTCAACATTAAAATTTCGCCTTCTTTAATTTTTTCTACTTCAATGTGGCTTGAGATTCCAAAGACCTTGGAAAATAGAGAATACTTTAATTTTGTTTCGTTTGAAGGTTCCGGAAGTTTTCCGACTAATGATACAATGTTTCCTGAAAGTAAATCTCTTTTTCCAAGAGACATATCTAATTCCGTCTCTATGGACATGCTTCCTCCGGGAATTAGCTCTTCTACCTTTTTTGAACCTTTGAACAAACCGGATATTTTTGTTTTTATAGGAATGTATTTTTTTTGATTTTCTTTTGAGATTGTTCTCCCGGGTTTTATTTCTATTTCATCTCCCAACTTTAATTTTCCTTTTTTTAATGTTCCGCCGAGAACTGCGCCGCTTAATTTTTCAGGAGGCGTTCCGGGCCTGTTTATGTCAAAACTTCTTGCAACTAAAAATATCGGGTCTGCGTTGATTTCTCTCTCGGGAATTTTTAACGAAGCCAATGAACTTAGTAACTTGTCTATATTTACTCCCTGTTGCGCAGACAGAGGAATAATCTCTGCATTTTTATATTTGCTTCCCAGAAATTCTTTAATTTCGTTGTAGGACTTTTTTGCCTGCTCTTTAGGAATCAAGTCTATTTTGTTTTGGACGACTATGACCCTTTCTACTTTTTTTGCCTGGAGGGTCATTAGATGCTCCCTTGTTTGAGGTTTTATGCCTTCATTTGCCGCGATGACTAAAATAGCTGCGTCGATTAATGTTGCTCCTGACAATGTTGTTGCCATAAGCATTTCGTGTCCAGGCGCGTCGATAAACGAAACGTGCCTGACAGGCACTCCCTCTTTTTCTGTGTTGAATTTATTTTTGTCCTTGTAGATTATTGTGTCTGCGTAACCTAGTTTTATTGTTATTCCTCTTTTCAATTCTTCGGAATGGGTGTCTGCCCATTTGCCAGTAAGTTGTTTTAACAAAGTTGTTTTTCCGTGGTCAATGTGTCCGAATATTCCGATGTTTATTGTTTCTAATTCCTTAGCCATCGAATTAAGGAGAATGAAAGGGTTTTAAGGTTTTCGGGGGAAGAGTCTTTTTCCGGTAGCTTGATAAATAATTGCCTACGGTTCTTCCCAGAATGAGTATTTCAAAATTCCCCAGTCATCGTCACAATGTCCGTCTGCGATGTGATATAGCTCGTGTCTTAATACAGATTCTTTCTGATATTTTTCAGGAAGGGTTATTTCATATTCGTTCTCTTTAATTTTCTTAACAAGCTCTTAGTTCTTTTGTTCATTTTTTAAGTTGCTGGAACAGAAACTTCTTGAGATTGTTCTGTTTCTTTGACTTGTTTTTCTTTCGGAGCTTTCTCGCTTTGCTGCGGAGTTTTATTTTGCTCTGGGAAAATTTGGCTTAATGGGATGCTTCCTGCTTTCAGAACTTTGATGTTTACCTGTGAAATTGCTTCGGAGATTATTTTTCCGCGGACGGTTTTTCTTAAGCGGAGACCCTTCGGCGTTTTTGATTTCTTTTTTTTCAGGCCCTTTGGCTTCTTGTGCATTCCCCAACCTTTTTTTAGAAGCAGTCTTTTTCTTCCTATTCCTTCGACGTTTTTCGACATTGGAAAACCGGAGGAATCGCTACCTCCTGTTATTTCGAGTTCGTAACCGTCGAGTTCTTTTTTTATTTCTTTTCCTTTTAGTTTGTCTCCGATTGATTTTCCGTTGATAAATCCTAGACTTTCTATTTCAAGCTTCCATGCTTTCCCTTTGTCTGATATGTTTAGTTTTAAAGTCATTTAGATGAGAGAGATTAAGGGTTTAAAAGACTTACGTCTTTGACCCTCGGTTCTTACGAAGCTTCGAGTTTTAAGATTTGTGATTAGGTATAGTGAACCAACTAAGTTTCTCGGTGTTGGTTCCCTAATAGTCCACCAATAAA
>JACQLL010000052.1 GCA_016234025.1 Candidatus Pacearchaeota archaeon
AAGTTGAATTCTTGGATGCGCTCAAGAACCCGAAATCTTTGAGGGTTCTTGACGTAGTCCACCAATAAAGCAACCGAAAGATTAAATTGGTGGACTATATTTAAGTCAGTTGCTATAGGAGCATTCTTGAGATGAGAGGTTTGTCAAACACTTCGGCATCAATACCTCGAACGATGCAGTCCTCTTCGCGGCTTTTGAGAAGAGTATCCTCTACCGCTTCTTTCGTTAGAGTGTCCTCGACCGGAAAAACCTCTTCGGTCATTATCTCTACTTCCACGTCTATCAGAAAATCCTCCACGATTAAAACCTCTTCTGTCATTGCTTCTGCCCCGGCTTCGATAATTATCTCTACCTCTGCCAGCAGGTCTGAAACCCCTCGGCTCTCTTTCGCCTTTCGAGAAGTTCACGCGCAAAACAGGAAACTCCGGCAGTTTAACCTCTTCAATATTTATCAATTCGTCTTCTCTTACTTTTCTGAAATTTTGATAATCCCTGCTTGAAATCAAACTTATGGCCTCGCCTTCTTTTCCGGCACGGGCAGTTCTTCCGATTCTGTGGATGTATTCGATATTGCCGTTTGGGGTGTCGTAGTTGTAAATGTGCGAGACATCTTTTATGTCCAGTCCGCGCGCCGCCACATCGGTGCAGATTAAAATTCTAACTTCCCTGCTATGAAAATAAGCCAAGTTAGAATTTCTTTTGCTCTGGTTCAAACCGCCGTGAATTCCTACGATGTTGAGTCCAAACTTGCTTAAGTTATTCGTCAAGTTAATAACGTTTCTTCTTGTATTACAAAAAACCATTACAAAATGTGATTTGTCTTTTTTTAACAAGTGGACAAGCAAAGAAAATTTTAAGTTGGTTGGAACGTCATAAAAGACCTGCTTGAGTTTTGAAGGGTCTACATATGACTTGACAGAAATTGTTCTCGGTTCGCTCATGTATTTTTTTTCTATATAATTAATGTCTGGCGAGAGGGTTGCGGAGAACAAGAGTGTTTGTCTTTTTTTCGGGCACCAGTTGATAATTCTCTCGACGTCGGGGAGGAATCCCATGTCAACCATTCTGTCTGCTTCGTCGAGAACCAAAAAACTAACGTTGGATAAATTAAGCGTTCTTTTTTCGAGATGGTCGAGAATTCTTCCGGGAGTTCCGACGACGACGTTCGCCTTCATAAGTTTTCTTATCTGCGGACTTATCGCAACGCCGCCGTAAATCTCCTCTACTCTTATATCGTAATGCCTTGAAAATAATTTTAATGACTTCGAATCCTGTTCTGCGAGTTCTCTCGTCGGTGTTAATATCAGCGCCTGAACGCCTCTGTTTTTTGAGATTTTTCCGAGTATGCCCGCGCCAAACGCAAGCGTCTTCCCGGAACCTGTCGCTGACTGGCCTATTATATCTTTTCCTTTCAGAATGAGTGGAATTGCTTTCTCCTGAATTTCCGTCGGCAATTCAAATTTCAGTTCTTCAATTATTCTTATCATTCCCTTGTCTAAACCAAGTTCTTCAAATTTGTTCATTTTATCTACTAGAAATAGATTACTATTTCGCTAACAAATCGATGAAAAGTTGCTATATAAAACTTTTCATGTCAGCTAATCGTTGGAGGAAAAGAGGGCATGCTGTGGAACTTCTTGTATTCGTTGTATAACCTCCTGCATTTCGTTCTTGCGGCAAGAATTGCCTGCGAGCGAATGACTTTTTCGTATGAAGTATCTTTCGGTATTCCCTTCGACAAATCTTTTTCTTTCTTTTTCTCGTCTTTTTTCAAAAAAGAAAACAAAGCGCTGAACGGATTTGTGTCTTCGCTTTTCTTCTCTTCTTTTTTTGTCTCCTTGCCTTCGAGTAATTCGTCCAGGTCTGCTTTAAGCTGATTTAAGCTGTCTTCTGTTGCGCCCTCGATTGCCTTGTAAACTTCGCCGAAATCGTCTTCTGCTAATTTTTCTTTGAAGACCTTTAGTTCGTCTTCGTTAAAAGCGAAACTTGTGAATCTTACTTCGATTTTCCCGCGATAACCGTAGCCGCCTCTTTGGTCGTTTCTGTCAGGGGCAGTTCTGAATCTGAATTCAACAATTGTCAATGGGAAGTATTCTCTTGTTTTTATTTTTTTAAAACTCTTCGGCAGTTCACCCTTTTCGATGTCAGAGTTTTTTTCGTATTTTCCTTTGCCCAGCAAGACGAGCTCAAATAGCGACGTGTTGAATGCATTGACCAGAGAAGAGTTGGGGAGAGCGTTTTGTTCGAGCTGGCGCGCGGCTTTCAGATACGGCTTCGCCCAGCGCGCATAAAGTTTCAGGGAATTAACCTGGCTCTTCAGATAAATTTTTTCTACTTCAAATCTCTTTCTCAACTCTATTTCTGATTCTTTAAACCATCTCTGAAATTCGGAAAATCTCTGCTGGATTATTCTTTTTACTCTGTCATTTAAATCAATTTTTTCTATTTGCTCAAGCGATTCCGCAGACATGAAAGCATCAAGCAAGGTGACAAAATCAAACTGCTGTGCCATGACCTTGATTGCGCTGTTCCCCCTTTTTATGTCGACGGAATCCATCCAGATTTGTTTCAGAGAAAGCATCGCCGCATTTTTTATTCTCTTGTCTTGAGATTTTAAATCGTCGTATTGCGCAAGACGAAGTTTAAACTCTTTCAGGTCGTAGATGATGTTCAGGACAGAACGAATAACTGTGTTCGCCAGTCCGAAGATTTTCATCGCTTCCTCCTGAAGAACGGTCGCTCTCTTGCTCATCTCTGCGAAATGCCCCGAACCGGGCGAGGAAAGAAAGTTATCAATTAACTTTTCTGACTCTCCATAATCCTCGTTTACGTAATCAAGAATCCAAAAGTAGACCGGCTCAAGATTTTGTGAGAAATCGTCGTAGACAATTCTGTGCTGTTCTGTCGGATTCTTTATTCCATTTAATTGGAAAGGGCTTTCTGTAAACTGGACATCGACGACATCCATGTATTCAGATTCAATTAGCTTCGCCTTTTCAGCCGCCTTTAAATAACCTTCTTTTTTCACTATCTCGGCTACTTCTTTATTCAGGGGGACTCCCCTTTCGTTTCTCGTTTTGTCGCAATAAACGTCGGGATTTACCGCTGCGATTAAATTTTTAACATCGACTGCCATTTATCTTACTAAAGTTTTAGTTTATTTAAATGTTGTTTGTTTTAACACAAACTGCATTGTTGCATCTACGGGTGTTTTAGATAACTTTTTAAGTTGGAAAAGAATTGTTTTGTTATGGATAAAGAATATAGCGGTATTGAAGACAGACAAAGTTATGTTTCTACCAGTGGTAAAAATTGGGAAATCGTAGTGATGGAGTTTGTTAATGATTATTTCTCTAAAAATAGTATCCCTTTGGAACCTCGAAGGAGCAAA
>JACQLL010000053.1 GCA_016234025.1 Candidatus Pacearchaeota archaeon
AAATAAACCAATAAGTAAAAAAAACAAATATATTCCTGAATGATAAAGTTTTTTGTCATACAAAAAGACAATTCCTAAAAAAACAGAGAAGAACATAATCGCATCCCAAAAGGACCATGCGAGTCCGACGAGAATTCCAGAGATTAACAAGAAAAATATCTTACCGGTCGCGTTGTATTTTTTCATAAAGTGATAGCCCCAAAGAAACAAGGCGCTGGATAAAGCCATGGGATGAATCCACGGCCCAACATACCAAACAATAGGAGAAAGTAAAATCATAAAAAGAGCTCTTCTATTTTTCCCGCTAATATAGTAAACGCTGAATATTAAAATAAACAAATAAAAAATTCCGAATAATCTCATTATAATAAGGCTGTTCGTTAAAGACACGAGTGGAAAATGCACAAATCCATAAAGGTAAGAATGAGAGGAGCGAATTTTCGCGTTAAGCTCATTAGCAAAAAACTTCGCCACTCCGGCATAGTCTCCTAAATCAGGAGCACCGGAAGAAAGACCGACGTCACTAAAAAGAGAAACCACGAGTAAGAAAAAAGAAATAAAAAAAATCAATACGACATCAAGTTTATTCATAAAATCACTCAAAATTTATAATTTATAAGGTTTTATGTATGGCACTATCTCTTTCTTATCCAATTAAAAAACAAAAATTCTCTCCTATGCAATGCGCCAAGATTCAGCATGTATAAAATATCAAGTAGAGAATGGAATACCATCCCGATAAAAATATAAAAAAATCCTATCCAAAAAAAACTAAGCAAGCCAACAATAATATGAAACTCAATTGTATGGAAAAGATGGAAGTCGCTCTTCTTTTTTATCCCCCTCGCTATTTCTTTCATTTCTTCTATTCCTTTTATTCTGTGATATTCAAAAGAACTTTTCAAACTCCATTTTCCTGTCTTAAGACCGGAAGCAACATAATGGTCGAAATCTATCAGGAAAGACGATAGAAATAAAAGAGAGAGAAAAAGCAAAGATATTCCAGGAGAAAAATAAAAGATTACTAAGGTAAATGCAAGTCCAAGAATAATGTGCCATCGCGGAAACATTAGTTAATTCTCCTTATCATCTCGGCAAATGCAGGTCTGGTTATCAAAACACCGGCGGTAACTCCTAAAATAGTAGTGAGTGCAAAACCTTTGAACAATCCTGCTCCCGCCCAGTAGAGCGGAAACATTGCAGCAACCAAGGTCAGGTAAGCGCTTAAAATAATTGAAGAAGCCCTCTTTATTCTTTCTCTAACGCTAAGCGAAAGCGAACCGGATGCCTCGTCCATTATAATAATTTGCTGGTCAACTCCGGTTCCTATCGTAGCTAAAATCCCGGCTATCGAAGGCAAATCAAGGTTCCATTTTATCAATGCAGCAACTCCTAAAATTATAATCAACTCAGAGAACGAAGTAAACAAAAGAGCAAGAGACGATTTTATACTTCGGTATTTTGCAAAGATGATTAAAGAAACCACAACTATCGCAGACAAAGCAGCTATCAATATAGAATAAACAAAGCCGCCTCCGAGAGTTGGAGAGATAGTGTCAAGCTTCACTATTTCTAATTTGTAAGGTAAACTTCCTGTCAGCAGAACTGTTTGCAGATGATTCATCGATGCTCTTGCATCCTTTATTGCCTCTTCCTGTGTTGCACCTGAACCAGAACCCTGAATTGAGATTTGTGTAGTTATCTGGCCTCTCAAGCTACTGCTGATTTTTAGAGAGTCAACTTGCTCACCGTCGACAAATAAATAAAGGTCTTCACTTAGATATTGCCCTGAGCCATCTAATCCTAAATCTCTGGTAGCATCAGCATGCTTTTCAGCTGCGCTTTCTTTCAGATAAACAGCGAATGCAAAATTACAGAAATAACTTCCGTCGCTCGACGGAGAGCATCCTGTCACCGATGCACAAGAAGCATCATTTCGGCAGACGTCGCTAATATCTCTCTCACCTCCTTCAAAAACAGTTTTGTTTGCTATCTGTGCTTCAAACTTTCCCTGCTGGGAAATCAACTGCTCCAAATCAGAAGGTGTCGCTCCTGCTACGTCGACAAGCATGAACTTGTTTCCATCGAGGTCGCTGACTCCTTTTATATTAACATCAGACAAGCCGTAAACATTAAAACGATTTCTGCTTATATCTACTAGGTCGTCAAGCTCAGCGTCGGTAATTTCAACATCCGGCTGAACCAATGCTCTCGCCCCGCCGCGAAGATCAAGTCCCGCCTGAATTCCTGTCTTTGGAATGTTATCAACACTTATGCCAAGAGTTTCATTTGTCAAAAAAATATAATCTTTTTTGTCTGTCTTTATCTCAACACGATTTTCTTCTCCGTTCTCAAAAACAGAAACCAATTCAGAATAATCATTTTTATTTTCCATAGTTTTTCCATTTATCTCTTTTATTATTTCCCCATTCTTCATGCCTTCTTCGAACAAGACAGAATCTCTTTCTATCGACTTTACAACAACTCCGCTCTGAACAGAGCTAAAAATAATAAATCCGAGAACAACGAGGAAGATTATAGTTACTAAGATTTTTCCCGACTTAGAGTGGAAGAGAGATAATATTATGAACAGTCCTATGACAAGGAGAAAGGCAATGAACTTCTGAGATGCTTCTCCGGCCATTATCGACGATACAGACACCGCAAGGGCTATTCCAAGTATTATTATTCTCCAGGATATTCTCATCTTTTCTCCTCCTTCTTTTCAACATACCACTTCAGAATCGCGGTGTTTGTAATCCAGGTGTTAAACATATCAAATCCTAGACCTATTAAAAGAATTGTAAAAATCTGTCTTAACACTTCAGAAGAATTCCTTACAATTATAAAAGCAACTCCAACAGCGGCTATCGAAGTTAAAGTCATCATTAAGCCGGTTCTGAAAGAACTATATAATCTCTGATTTACACTAACTGAATCACCTCTGATAACCCTCTTTGTTAAAAGAATATCAGTATCTACCGAATAACCTATCAACATAAGAAAGGAAATTATTCCTGCAGTGGACAAAACAATCCCTGATAAATCAACGACGACAATCGTCATGACAATGTCGGCAAACGCAGACAATATTACAGCTAAGCTTGGTACAGAATAAAATCCATAAAGCAGCAAAAGAACCAAACTGACCGGAACCAATATTATCTGTGAGCTGTAGAAAAACAACACAATAATAGCAAAGAGCGTGGCGCCGAGAGACATTGCGTAATCTTTATTGTTTTTCGAATCCCGGAAAGAAAATCCAAATCCGACGACAACTCCCAAAATCGCCAAATATTTAATGAAATTAACGCTCAAAGCAACACTCACGCCGACGGCAGTTAAAATCAACGACAAGCTCTTAATCTTTCTCGACTCCCCGAAAATCATAAAGATAACCCAGCCCATCAGCAGAAAAGCAACAATTATAGAGTTTCTAAGCTGATAATAAAATCCCTGCGACAAAGAAGAACTAGAAAACTCAACAGACGAATTGTCCTGATTCAAAGAATAACCAAGATTCTCTTCCAAGCTCGGTCTGATTTCTTCGAATGATTTTTGCGTCTCAATTATGAAACCTGTTTGCCCTCCGGTTCTGAAATCGGAAATCTTCCTGACTTTAGCGTCGGGGAAATTCACAGAGATTAACTGAACAAAAGAATCAATGTCAACTTTAGAATCAAAGACGGTTACGGTAGTCCCGCCGGTCAGAGTAACGTCTTTCAGTATGAGGTCTCCATTTTTGCTTTGGAAATTATAAAGATAAATAATCGAGAACAGCAAGAACACAGCCGGAAGCAAAAGCAAAAACTTGTAATTCTTATCATACCAATTCTTTTCCATACTTCAAAAAGATAAAAGGGCTTTTTAAGGTTAATTATTAAAGTTCGGCGGTAAAGGAATTCCCAAAAAATCCGCCATCTTCTCAATGCAATCTGTTCCAGAAGATTCTATTTTTATAGCAACAGCTCCCCTCTCAAAAGTATACTGATTTGAATAAGTGACACAGCTCTCTCCAATTATACATCTTTCTTCATAAAAAGAGTCAGCTTTTCCTCCCAATCTTTTTAACTTAAATTTAGTTATAGCAACTGACTTAAATATAGTCCACCAATTTAATCTTTCGGTTGCTTTATTGGTGGACTACGTCAAGAACCCTCAAAGATTTCGGGTTCTTGAGCGCATCCAAGAATTCAACTT
>JACQLL010000050.1 GCA_016234025.1 Candidatus Pacearchaeota archaeon
ACTTAGAAAGGTTTAAAGACAGTTTTTACTTTGGTTTTTTATGGGAAAAGAAATAGCCAAAATAGCGACTAGAGAAAATCTATTAGAGATTATGAAAGAAGTTAAAAGGAAGATGGGTTCTATTCAGCAGATTATAAAAGAATATAATATTTTCTTCAGCAACAAAAACCTATCTGAAATTTTAGGCAAAGTTATGGAAAAGACAGCTTCAGAATATTTTACCAAAAAGTTAGGTTATGAAGTAAAAAATGCTTTAAGCGATAAAGAACCAGACCTCTTCTTTACTAAAACAAATCTTTCAATGGAAATTAAGATAACATCGACGACAAACGCTTGGACAGGAGGAGAATTTAGTAAAAGGCCTTTTAGTTATTTCATGGTTTCTTGGGGCGGTGATTTTGACGAATTTTTTGTTTGTGTTATTAAATTAGATAAAGAAGATTGGAAATCAAATATGGCCAGCAATTATTATGGGCCTATTTTAGCTCTGAAAAAATTCAAATGTTGCTCCTCTAAAAGATTTTATTTAAAAATATCTCCCAACAAAACATAATCACCTATCCGAAGAACTCCGAGAAATAATTAGTCAGGATTATCCTCGACAAAAAGAATGCCGTTAAGCTTATTGCAATCAGCGGCAGAATGTATTTGGCTCCTGACTTTTCCTCTCCGTTGCTGACTAACCCAAGAACGAGCGAGGCGAGAATGTCTATTACGATAATGAATATCACCGAGAAATAAACGATGAAACTAACAGAGATGTTTATCGAAGTTAAAGTAAATGGAAGATTGACATTAACCTGCTCCGTTGGAAGCGAAGAAAGCAACGACGATAGTATTCCTACTAACACAGAAGACAAGCCAAATAAAACCGGGGCGCCAAGAGCGACGGCAAAGAAAATGAATATCACATACATCAGGACACTCGAGGAAGCCCTTTTCTCGACGAAAATCCTCTCTCTCATGTTCATCGCAGTTTCCTCCAGCAAAACTGACAAATTGCCTCCCGAGGTTAGACCGGAAATTATTAATGTTATTGTCTTCTTAATTTTCTCGGAATTAATCCTGTCGGACATTTCCCTCAAAGAAACGCTGATTTCTTTTCCGGTTATTATGTCTTTGCCGAGCTTGGTTATTTCTCTATCAAGCGGAGCAAATTCTTTTCTTGAACTTAATAACAACGCGCGGTCAATAGTCATTCCTGCTCTTAGATTCGAAGACATCAATTCAATAAAATCAGGAAACGCGCTTTCCATCTTTTTTATTTCCTGTGATTTTCTGAGTTTTTCAGAAACAAAAATATAACCATTGAGTAAGATAAACAGTCCGACAAAAATTATCGAAGATAATAATAACTTTTTTGAAAAGAGAAAGAAGGCAACTCCCGCAAGAAAAGAGAAGAGCAAAAGTGAAACTAATGGGATTCGTCTTTTTGCATCTTTTGGATTTTTTTGTTTTTTCTCTTTTTTCATAGCAAGCTTGGCCTTATCGATTTAATTATTCCCAAGAACATGAATTGTATCAGGACGACAAAAACAAAAAGTCCGACGAAGAGCATCTTAGTTATGTTCTCGGCGAGGTTGACAATAGAAGAAATGATTGTCAGAAAGGTTATCGATAACGACGGGATTATTACCGAAATTAACATGTAAAACATTATCAGAGGGTTTAATTTGTTTCCGTAATTTTGTATTTGAATTAGCTGTTCTTCACTTAGCGATTTTATGCTCTCTCTGATTATGATTGAGATATCGCTGCCGGCGCGCATTCCGTTGCTGATTTGCCAGAGCGTTCTCCTGAAAAAAATAGAAGGGTTTTTTTCTCCAAGCTCCTCGAGGACGTCGACCTGCGGCAGACCTGCGTTTATTCTCCTGACTGCCTTCTTGAACTCTTCGCTCAAGGCGCCGTAATCAGAAGACGAAATATTTATCATGATGCTGAACAAAGGTATGCCGGAATTTAACTGGACAAGTATATCTTCCAGTGCTGGAATCAGGTTTCTCTCTATTTCCTTTTCTTTTCTGTTGCTATAGACCTTCGGATAGACCTTCCTGCTAAAAAAAATAAAAAGTCCGAACAGAAGTGACAAACCAAAGGAAAACAAAAGAGCCCTGTTTACTCCAAACAGAAGCAAAGCAGTCGAGGAAAGAATGAAAAAGAGAAGAAAGGAATTAACGAATCCGTTGAGACATATAGCAAGATACTCCTCCCTTTTCAGCCCTGAATCAGTGTTCGCAAGCCTGTCTTCTAACAGAGAGTCCTTCTTATATTTGACAAATCTTTTTAAGAAAAGCGAACGTTTTTTTAACCTGTCCAAAGAGAACATTGAGAATGGTATTCGGAATTTCATTTTTCTTCTCTGAATATTATGTCGTGATCATCTCTGTTAATTGCGCCAATCAAGGCAGCTTTGTCTTTATAATAGAGATTCATCACCTCTCCAAATTGCTTCAGGCTTCGGATGTTTTTTTTCAGGAGCCATGAAATTATTTTCTTTTTTTCCTCCAGGTTTTTGTTTATTTCTGTTTGAGACATTCCGGTGTTTCTGCTTATATCCTCGAAGAAACGCGAACTTTTTTCGTGACTTATCATTTTGTCTTCTTCAGGAATCCATCTGTAAAGTATGTTCGACTTTGCTTCAAATTTTTCCGCTTCAAATTCCGCTACCTGAAGCGTTCTTCTTATTCCTTTTCTTCTGTCTCTGAACATCACTATGTTAAGATTCACCGACTTTAACAGATTAGGCGGGACGTTTAACGGAGGGTTTACTAATCTCGAAATTGTCTCCGCAGAAGAGTCGGCATGAACTGTCGCGTAAACAGAATGCCCAGTATGCATCGCTTCAAACAAAACCATCGCTTCTTTTTGCTGTCGCATCTCACCGAGCACAATCCTGTCGGGTCTCATTCTCAAGCTGTTTATCAGTAAATCAAGCATGCTGACTTCTCCTTTGCCTTCGGGATTTGGAGTCCTCGTTACTAAGGGAGTCCAGTAAAGAAATTTTGGAAGCATTAGTTCTCTCGTGTCTTCGATACTGATAACTCTCTGGTTCGGCGGTATGAACGGCATGCATGCGTTGAGAAAAGATGTTTTTCCCGAACCTGTTCCTCCTGATATCAGAACATTCATCTCATATTCGACGGCAATCCAGATCAAAACAGCGACGTCAATGCTGCAAGTTTTATTTGCGATTAAGTCAATAATCGTGAAAGGGTCTCTCGAGAATTTTCTTATAGTTATTGTATTTCCTTTTGTATTAATAGGGAAAAGGACAGCGTTGATTCTGTCTCCTGTGAGAAGATGTGCGTCGAGAAGCGGGCTCAAGACAGTTATCTGCCTTCCGACTCTTCTCGCTATGATATTTGCGTAATTAACTATCTCATCTTCTTTTTCTACGACAATATTAGTAAGGAGCCAGCCGTAATTTTTGCTGAAGACCCTTATCGCTTCTTTCGCCGACTGGATAACAATCTCCTCAAGGTTGGGATCGTTGATTAAAAATTCTATCTTACCCAGACCAAGCATCTCCTGAATCAGAATGCCTACAAGATAATTCTCTGTTTCTGTTTCTATATTAGGAAGTTTTTCTTTTATTAACTTTTTTGCGTCGACGATAAAACGCTCCTTGATTGAAAAGAACGCCTCTGTGTCCGTGAGCTCCTTCATGCTTATCGACGTGACCGAAGCCAATTCATTTCTTATTTCATTTAAGAGAATTTTAGTTACCTGGCTAACTTCCGGCATGACAAGATTATAAACCAGTTCTTTCGAATCCTTTTTTATTTCTATGTGGGCTTTTGCTCCGTCTACTTCAAGTTTGTAGGATTCAAGAAGTCCTTCCTTATGTACTCTCTCGAAGTTAGCATTGCTCCCAAAAGTTTTCTCGCTCATTAGCGCAGCATTCGGATTAGTTTTCTTTTGGAATCTCTTAATTTCTCTTTCCCTTTTCTGGCTTCTCTTTATTGCCAAGTTGGGTTTAATGCCCCGCGGCCCTGCTGCGTCGTCCGATTTGTCGATTAGAGATTTCCTTCCCGCAGCCGAGCGTAATACCCCATCAGCTCGCTGTGGGGATAGCGAAATTTTAGGCAATCTCTTTATTTGCTTTTTCTTTTTCTTCATTTTTTACTTCAGTTTCCTCCTTTATGACAATGTAAGGTTCTCCAAACCTTGGATAATCAATCAAAGCAAGTCCCCCTGACTCAAGCGTCTTTCCCCATTCCATGACGACGCTCTCTTCAATTTCAAACGCTTTTGCAATAGAAGAAAAACGCAGCCGTTTTTTTTCTTTTAACATTTCATATAAAACGTCTATGTCTGTTTTAGTTCCCATTCGCTTCTTTCTGTTCATATGAATCTCTTCAAACTCTTTTCTCTTTGATAATCTGCTCTTGGTAAAGAAAAAGACAAAAAATATCAGCAATAGGACCCACTCTCCGACGACAAAAATTCCGGAAAGAGATTGTTTCAACGGATAGACACTCTTTATTTCTTCTCCTACTTTAACCTTTCCAACGCTGAATCCTGAAATTGTCCCGTCAACTTCTGCAGATATTCCTGTTCCATAAACGCTTAAGTGAACAAAGGAATGAATGATTATTAATAGAATTAAAAAAGTCATCAATAACTTCAAGAAACCACTCTTTCTTTTCATATACTTTATAAAGAAAGGTGATTTAAAATATTATCGACATGGTGGTAAAAAAAGGACAGATAAGCATAGAGTATCTTATCATAATTTCGTTTGTTGTATTTCTTGTATTGAGCATAATCGGAGTGGCTCTTTATTATTCCGCTGGAATTAAAGACGCTGTGAGATTTAACCAGCTCGAAAGATTGTCAAGCAAAATTATAACCTCTGCCGAATCGGTCTTTTATTCGGGCGAGCCGTCCAAAGTTGTAATAAATGGATATCTTCCTGAAGGAGTAAGGGAAATAAATATTTCTAACAGAGAAATTGCTTTCACATTGACGACAAACACCGGAGTGAGCAAGATTTCTTATTCGAGCAGTGTCGAAATTGAGGGAGAAATTTCAATCTCTCCCGGTGTCAAACGGATAAGCGTGACGGCAGAACAATCCAAAGTTGTGATTTCTGAAATATGAAGGAAAAAGGACAATCAGCTGTTGAATTTATAATTCTTGTAGGGGCGGTGATGTTTTTTTTCATAGCAATGTTGTATGTTTTTCAGCAAAACCTGGCAGATAAGAGTGTTGAAGAAAGAAATCGCTTGTTGAATGAGATAGGACTCTCAATTCAGAAAGAAATTGAACTCGCTTCTGATTCAAGTGAAGGTTACACTAGGGAGTTCAAGGTTCCGGAGACACTTTTAAATTTAGAATACACGGTCGAACTGACTGAAAGCGTTTTATATATTCATACGGACGACGGCAAATACGCTTTAACTCTTCCTGTTCACGACGTAACGGGGCAAATAAAAAAAGGACAGAATTCAATCAGGAAAAGAGAGGGGCGGGTTTTTTTGAATGAGTGATTTTTAAGTTTTCGATTATGAAATATTCTATTGAAAAAGTAAATCTTGCAAATATTAATTGCGCGCGTGATCGCGAAAGGCGGGGGGCGAACTTCATTCAGTGCCGCGCCGTCACCGCGCCGTCACTGAAACGAGCGGAGAGAAGTCCCTCCAAAGCCGCCGAGCCGTCGCCAAAAGTGGGCGCCGCCTCGTATTGCCGCAGCCGCAGAAACGGCGGCTAAATTTAAGTCAACAGAACTTCTTAATAGCCCTCCTCGAAACTCCGCAGCCGCGAAATCAACGGAGTAAATTAAAGCCAGCAAAATTTATTTTATCGAGTTTAACAAGCAAAAATCCCGTTATTAATTTAATAGTAGTAAATTATAGAAAAGTTTATAAAGGGCGAAGACAAAGATTTTTTATGAATAAACCAATGAGATTAGATGAAGTGCTCGGCAGATTTGAGAAACAAATTTCGCAAGCAGGAAATTTTGCACGAGAGATAATTTTACGCAGAGCGAATCTTCACGAAATGGATGCATACGCTTCTTTCATGCAATCTCTTCTTAAATATACCGAAAGTCCTGGAATGGATGGCGAAGAACTCGTAAGCAAACTAAACTCTGCAAGAGAGTCATTTAATCTCGAAACTCAAACCACTGAAGAAACACCGAGAACAAAGCCCAAAAAAGACACCGAAGAAAAAAATCTATCTTATAAAGGGGCAGTAGAAAAATGGCAAAAAAGAGACGAAGAAGCAGGCAGAGAAAAGGTCGAAGAGCAAAGCTACAGATTTAGAATAAGAACCCATGCTCAAAAAGGAAATCTAAAAACCGTAAGACAAAACGGAAGAATAGTTTCGATCAACCCAGAATCTCTCGATAATTTAATAGAAAAATTCCCTTACAGGGCTCTGCAACAAAAACTAAAAAGAAAAAATAGAAGAAGTTTAGCTCAACCAAAAAACTTTCGCGAATGGCTAACTCCGAAAGAAGCAATTGATTTTTACAGAGTTACAGAAAAACTGAATGATATAAAAACAGAAGAAGTTACAGACAGAAATTACAGAGACAGAATAGCAAGAGCGGTAAAAAAAATGAAAATTTCTGTGAAAGATGAAGGTCAATATTTAAACAGAGACGATTTGTTGGGCGTTATCGGTACAAGAATTGGACTCAAGTCAAAAACTTCTGTCGAAAAAAGAAAAGGAGTTTACAAACAGCTCGTCGATATTGTTAAAAATGAAGGAGCAGATATAAACGAAGTTTTGGATAGATTGAAAATAATCGGAAAACAAGCACAGGGCTATAGAATGGCTTATAAAAGATACTCAAGAAGAGGTAATTGATTATGACTTTAGAGGATTACGCACAGGCTTTTGCTGAATGGATGAACGAACATCCGGAAAAAAATTTGGAGATACTAAAAGTTTTTTCACGCAAAACAATTCGAGATATAAGTTCAGGAAGAAAACCCGTAGAAAAACTTCCAACCGGACAAAGAATCCGTCTTTATGATATAACTGGCTTGAAATTTTTCAGCCCAGGAGATGAGTTGGAATACCACCCTAAAGATTTAGATATGAAAGCGATTATAAAAGGAGACCAACCGCGCTCATTGATAGCTATGAGGATAGAATACGACGGGAAAAACTTTAGTAGTGTCGCCACGGAACTCGGTGTTACCAGAAATAAACTAAGAAGATATTTAGACACCGAAGAGATTAGCGAATCAGCTCAAAGAGGTGTGGAAAGCCTACTTATCGCATATTATGCACGCTCCGGCGAAGCGCACCCTGTTGAGCCAGAAACAACACGCGCTGCAAAAAGAATAAAAAGAATCTTTTCTCGAACCGAATATCCTAACAATGATTTTATCACGCAAGCAAGCCAAGCATTGCAGGAATTAAAAAATGCAGTCGATGCTGTAAAAACAGAAATGGGAAACAGATTGCCCTCGCATCTCGTTTCAAAGTTTTATCTCGAGAGTGCTAAACCAACCTTAGAAGAAAGAATAGACGCTGTCGCAACGGCGATAAGCGTTCTGGCAGACCAAACAAATTATTTCAGAGAAGCTACCAAGGGAGAGAGATTAGCGCTTGCAGATTCACTCGATATGGACGAGTGGGGATACGTAGCAGGTATCCTGCCAAGAATAAACCAGAAGGAAAGTTTTGAAACCGTGATGCGTCTAATGCCGCGGCCAACAAAAAGCAGAGGTAAAAGAAAATGAGTGCAGTAAGAAAAGTCAGAATGTCTGCCGCAGGACAAGACAGGGCAATACTCGAACTTGCAAGACAATACCCTCCGATGCACTCTCTTAGAGAGTATGTTACAAATAGTATAGACGCTATTTATGCAAACGCAGTGCCGGGCGGAATCGCGCGCGTTACTCTTGACACAAGGGGCTCGCGAGTTATTATTTATGATAACGGAACCGGGATGTCAATGGAAAAATTATTATCTCTTCCTATTAGAGTAGGAGAATCAGAAAAAATAGGACTTCCTAATCAAAGAGGCGAAAAGGCGCTAGGCCTGTTAGCTTTCGGCTCTGTAGGCCAGTGGATGGAAATCATAACAAGACAACCCGGAGCAGATGACTACGGTTCGTTAAGATATGAAATAAACAAGTCAGGAGAAGGAATCGATTATAAAGAAGGCAGTTTAGACGACGCCAGCATGAAAAGCTCTGGCTTTGGAGAACCTTTCAATCAAGGAACAAGAGTTATCCTGCACGTCGATAAAAATAAGATGAAACACTTCAATCAAACTGCTGTAAAAAGAGAGCTAAGAGAGATTTATCTTCCTTTACTTATGAAAAAAGTAATGAACATAGAATTTTCAGAAGGCGACGGTGAATCAGAAGAACTAAAACCTATTGAATTTAAAGGCGAGAAAGTTTTCCTTGGCCACATTCCTTTCGACGTAACAAGCGGAAGAGAAACAAAACAATGTCTCATTTATGCAGGGCTTTGGCTTGACTTGGCTAAGAAAAACGGAAGAATAGGGGTCTACAGCAAAGGTGTAAGGGTCTATGAGGATATTTCAAAAATGTTCGACGAGGATATAGCAAACTCGGACTTCTGGAACTGCGGACGGATATCGGGATTTATAGAAGAGCCAAACTTGCTCTTAACCCTCGGAAGAGACAAGATAGACGAGCAAAGAAGCGGGAATATATACGGGGGACTTATTGAAAATCTAGTCACTCTCGGAAGTAAACTATGGCCGGATATAAAGCAAAGGATTTCTTCTGACAGAAATTTAAAAGGACAGACAGCACTGCAAAAAGCATACGGCTTGTTAAAAGCCGCCTTCCAAGAACTTGAACCGTTTGGAATAAAACCAAGCAGACAAGGAAGCAGACAAAAAGAATCAGAGCAAAATAAAATAAAAATCAAGTGGGGCATAAAAGAACCACAAAAAGTAACGAACAAAAAGAAAAAGAAATGGCAGTTTGGAATTCCTGAAATTTCTGATTTCGACATGGCGGAAGAAAATCTAAGAAGTAAAACCGTTTACAGAGGTCATCGACCAGTCGCATCTCTAAACTCCGGACATCGTGACTGGAAGAGAATCGTCGAGGGCTCTCCAGAATCGATTGAGGCAGTTCAATATGTTGTAAGGCAATTAGCTTTTCAGGAAGCGTTTACCGAGAGTAATATCGCACGCACAATAGGTGAAGTTGTTTACTCCGGTTCAGATGAACAAGTTGCAGACATAGAAAGGCGCGCCGACGACTTGTTCTTCAAGGTCATGGAAAAAATAGAATAGATATAACGAGAGACCAAAATATTTCTCCATTGTTTTTTGTTCTCTCGAATACCTCAAGAATGCTGACAGTTGCATTCTTGACGGCCCCGAGAACCTGCGCAAAGCAGAAAAGGTTCTCGGTGTAGCAACTGACAATTTGGG
>JACQLL010000051.1 GCA_016234025.1 Candidatus Pacearchaeota archaeon
GTTCCCCAAGCGCCACGCTCGCCAGCAAGCTCAATACAACTATCGAAACAAACGCCGTGAACAAATAAAGCACGGCTCCACGTCGTAAGTTCCTCGACAATTCATACTTCTCTCTCAAAGTATCCTTACCTGAATCAACCGTAACCAAAGCTCCTGTTAAAATAAAAATAATTTCAATTATATAAACTCCGACAGAAATCTGAATAAAGTAAGGAGAGATCATTTGAGTAACATCAAAAATAGAAACAATACTTGCAAAGCTCCCAAGCCCTGCAACATCTCCTCCTCCAAGCTCAATCTGCAGTACCTGGAGTTTATTCAAAATAAAAGTTATCATCGCGCTCAAACCGACCACAATACCAGCCAAAAGCGGCGCAAGGAAAACCATGTTCGACTTCATGTCGGAAACAATCTCCGCAAGTAAATCCTTCAGTCGCTGATTTATTTTGTCGATGTTCTTGACATACTCCGAGATAGACATCAACGAGCGCGCCGCAATCTTCAGGCCCTTCTTAACCGACTCTATCAAAATTCTCATCGAAGTCGCAATCAAAGAAGAAGGATAATAAACAATCGCTCCTCTCCTCCTGTCAAAAATAGCGTCATCTAAAGACATTCCCATCTGTTGAATGTTCCCATTAACGTAAGAAAAAAATTCAGAACTTTTCTGTCCTTTGGTCGATTCAGCAATTCTGCCAAAAGCAAGTTCGGCAGGCATCCCTCCGCCTATAGTATTTCCTAACTGGAAAAGCGAACCTGCAAATTCCTCCTCGAGAAGCTTTGTGTCGTTTCGCGCGTTAATCAGTTTTTTCGTCTTCCTTGAATAAACAACAGAAAATAAGACTACAAAAGAAAATGGCACGCACAAGCTAAGCAGGACGGCAAGAGGCCCAAATGGCCCGACTCTCTGTCCCCCAACAAATTTAAAATCAAAAAGATTCACTCCCTGCAAAAAACCAAGTCCGAAATCCTGAAGAGTATAATCTTTCTGAAAGCCGAAACCGTTAACAAAAAAATCAAGCTGAAAAATAAAAGGCAAAACTCCTACCAAAAAAATCGGTAAAGCTATCAGCAAAGCAACAATCCAATGACTCTTCGATTTATAATTTTCATACTCCGGATTCAATTCCAAACTCGAACTCTCTCCGTATCCTCCGGGCCTTTTCAAAAGTATCTCCGAAACCATGTAAAAAACAAAAAACGGAATTATGACGTTAAACAAAATGAAAACATGAGTCCATCTTATCAATCCTCCGAGCAGAGTCGAGGCGAGCGGCAAAAGCGCAAGTCCCAGCGTCGGCAAAATCACGCCGAGCATGTAAAGATTAGTCAGTGGACTCCTTATCTCACGAGAATACTTTAACATCTTTTCATAAACACCCTCCAGAATACTCTGCAAAGCCCTCTCCAAAATCTCAACTCTCCTGGATTCGCTTGGCTCAAACAAACTGCTCTCAATCAGGTGAAGCGCTTCAATAAACTCCGGAGAATAATCTTTCCAACTCTCAAGGTAAAACTCAAGCGAGCGTTTTATCGTCGAGAACCTTCCGACTTCGACATCATAAAAAACTTTCTTAAAATCCAAAGCAAGCGGGCCCTCGAGATGCTGCGACGCGAACTCAACAGCCCTCTCCAAATTAGAAGTGTGCTTCATATAAACAACGATATACAAAACTGCAGGAACCATCTGCGCAGACGCCTTCAATCTCCAGATGTTTGCCAATCTCTGCGGCATCGAATAAGCATAATAAAAAACAAACGCGCTGACAATCAGTCCAAGAAAAATAAAAAGTATCATATCGGATAACGCCGACGAAGAAATAGCCTCGATGCTTCCATACTTAACCAGGAAGATAGCTACAGAAGATAAAATAGTTAGGAAAAAAATTCCGAGCATGCTCATAACCGCCAAGGTCAGCGACTGGCTCGCATTAACCTCCAAATGCGCGATATCAAGATATTTCTGAATTCTCGCCCTGTCTTTCTCCGCAACCTTTAACTTAAAAACATTCCCCAACGACTTCGCCCAGCGTTCATATCTCGTCAGCGAAGGTATCATCTCTCCTCTGAACTTAAGATACTCGCTCGAATAATCGCCCTCGGGCAAAGTATCGACATTAAGCTCTGACTGAAGTTTCCTGCTGTACTTCTCCAAAATCTCCGAAGTGGAATCTCTATCACCCATCTTTCAAATACAAAGAAACCTTATATTATAAATTATATGATTGAAACGAAACAAATCTTTATCAAATAAAAAAGGCAATAGTTCCAATTGCAATTAAAAAGAAACAAATCAAAATGACAAATTATAGCAAACATTTGAAAGACAATCCAAAGGGGTACTGGTTCAGGCGAAAACTCTGTGGCTGGAGCCGGGTTCCCGCAAAATGGAGGGGTTTTCTTGCTAAAGTAAATCAACTTAATTCTTCGGTTGGTTTACTATATGGCGAAGCAACAAAAAACCGAGAGACTTTATTGGTCTGCTGTAATTTGGATTACTTTGTTCGTCCAGTTCTTCATCATCGTCGACAAACTCGAAACGCCACTAAGAGAACCACAACAAAAAAGTTCAGACTCCCAGAACAGTAATAGATGGGTGCCTACAATGTCAAGAACCATCCACTAAAGTAGGTGGCGTTCTGGTCGTCAAGAACGCTGGAAGTTGCGTTCTTGAGCGCACCCAAGAATTCAATGTCAGAATTCTTGGTGTCTTGAGCATGCTCAAGAATTATAAAAATAATTCTTGACATATTAAGATGCGTGGTCACCCAAATCTCTTTCTTAAGATTCTATACTCTTTTAGAATTAAATCTATAGTTGGTTTTATGTTGTGGGCTTTCTCATACTCCTGTAAGGAGCGATAATATTTCGTCCTATTCTTAAAGTTTATATTTACTGGAGACAATTTATGTTTAAGCAAGATATTATTTAATAGCAATCTTCCAACTCGTCCGTTTCCATCTCTAAAAGGATGAATATTTTCAAATTGATTATGAACTACGGAAGCCAAAATTAAAGCAGGGTATCTATTCTTGTTTTTATTATACCATTCAATTAATTCATTTAGTAAAGAAATAACTATTGATTGCGGCGCGCCCAGATGGACAACATTTCCAATACCATTTCTCACAACAACTTCTTCTCCAATTTTCCTAAATTCTCCTGCAAAATTTTTAGAATTCTTAAAAACAATTCTGTGTAATTGTTTGATTAGCTCTAAAGATAGATGTTCTTTTGTTTCTCTTGTAAATTTAATTGCTTCATTAACCCCATAAGTTTCGGCTATATCTTCTTTAGATTTTTTCGGCCATTTGTTTTTTTCTAATATCTCTTTCACTTCCTTGCTCTCTATCTCACCCCCCTCTATAGCATTCGTATTATAAGTAAATAATTCCGAAAATAGTTTCCATTGACTTTCAGAAAGATGAAATACTTTTAATTTCTCTTTAATTTCTAATTTTCTAATAAGCTCTATTTCTTCTTCAGGCAGTTCTATGTATAAGGAATCTTTGATTATTTTGTGTTGGTTTATTTCTTCTAAGATAAGATTTTCTGCTTTTTCTCTTCTTTCTTTTAATTTTGTATCCGATAAATCTATGCCGAGAAATTTCCTTATTTTATGAACTTTCACGCCTTCTCTAAAAGAATGAGACAGATAGCACTTTATTTTTTTTCCTATTTTTCTTTTTTCTATATACATAATAATAAATAGGTGCCTACATATTTAAATATTCCTATTATTTGTCTACAAATGCCGCGCGATTACTTAACATCAAGAACGTTCGGTTCTTGAGTGCGCTCAAGAATTAGTAAAATTCTTGACGTCCTAAGGATTAACGCCCCCACGAGGTACTCGCAGAACTTCGTTCCGCGGTAACACAAAATGCAAAGCATTTTGTTGTAATTGAACCTCGGACTAACTTGAATTCCTTCGGAATTAACATGCTTTCAGCATGTAACGCCCCCACGAGGAATTGAACCTCGCTCTCAACCTCCGCAAGGTTGCGTTCTAATCCGATAAACTATGGGGGCCAAACTTAAGAAAAAATCCTCCTTTTTAGAGTTATTGTTTTCATCAGAGGTAGTTTTAGAAGAACATTTAAGAAGAAGTGGAACTAAAATCTTATCCGAGAGATTCTCTTTCTCTGCCGTTGCGCTCGTTAATAAAAGTCCAACCCTGAAAAATTACTATCAAACCAATAATAGAAATATAGTGAACCTACTAAGTCTCTCGGTGTTGGTTCCCTAACACCAAGAATTCTAAAAGTTGAATTCTTGGATGCGCTCAAGAACCAGAAATCTTTGAGGGTTCTTGACGTAGTCCACCAATAAAGAAACCGAAAGATTAAATTGGTGGACTATATTTAAGTCAGTTGCTATAGGTTCGTCTCTTTTCACCACACCAAGCAATA
>JACQLL010000054.1 GCA_016234025.1 Candidatus Pacearchaeota archaeon
AAATGAAAGACAAATTAAAAAAACAAAATGAAAGAAGAATAGAGCTAATAAAGAGAATAGGAATTGCAGAATCTTATAAGAAAAACGTGTTAAGCATTGTGCAAGAACTGGTTGTCAAGTATCAGGCCGGAGAGATTTCTCATTCTCAATATTACGAAAAGATAAATGAGATTTTTGGAGAGAAGAAACCAGAGGAACGGATTAAATATTATGATAACTATATCGCAAACTGTGAAGACCTTCTGAAAGATTGCGAGAAGAGAATCGCGCGCGGAAAAATAAAAATAGCTGCAGTGAAATTCGTTCCATTTATTCTGTTTTTTGTTTTCTTAATCTTTGCTTTTAATTCTTACAAAGTCGGAATAACAGGATTGTTTGTAGAAGACGAGAACGAGACATTGAAGGAAGAGTTTATCAATGGAACTATTCCGGAAATTTTCCAAACAGAGCAGGCGATAAACGAAACGCAGCCGATTCAACAAGTTAACGTGACAATTAATGAAACAACCGATAACGAGACTTCTCAAGAGATAATTATTAATGAAACAAAGATAACTCTCCCTGAAAAAATAATTGTGAACGAGAGTAATATAACGATAGAACCCTCCACTAATGAAACCGAAGACATATTCAATTATACAAATGCGAGCGTTTCCGAAATATTTAATGAGAGCAAGATTAATATCACAGAAAAAAATATCACGACGAAGAGAGCGAGAATCATCGTCGGAAGGCCGGTGAAGTGGATTAAGATTGTCGAATTTGATGAAAGAGATGAATTGAGAATTGAATTGCCGAAGAACGCGGAAAACATCTCTGTTAAGACCGGAGAAGAAATTCAGGAGGCGATAGTAGAAATTGAGAACTATAACAAACTTATTGAGGAAACGAACAAGATAAATTTAATCAGCGGGGAAATAACCGGAAATGTTGCTTTGGACATAAGAGAGAGTCGCGGAGTTCTTACGCGTATTTTAAACTGGTTGAGAAAGTTCACTATAACGGGAGGCATTGTGCGAGAGGAAGAATTAGAATTATACATGAGCGAAACCACCGACGGTAAAGAGGTTGATTTAACTGAATTTGTTGAGCAGACGAAGATAGACAAACTTGTCGTCGAGTATTATACAGAAGGACCGAATGCAATTGAGGAGGATATCGGGCGAGGGAAGAGGGTTATCGTTTCCTCTCAAGAGGAAGAAAATTACACAGACGTTTTGGCCTTTGCAGAAATCCCTGAAATATTTGATATAGGCGAAGAGTCTAAGATTAAAATTTATTGGAGAGAGGAAAATGAGTATATTAATTTCAGCGTCTATGACTTAGACGAAGATGAAAAGATAGATTATGTTGAATGGAACATTCCTCATTTGTCTGAACAAACGTTTGATATAATCTTAGTCACGAAGGCAGAGCATCTTTCTTCAAATCACGAATTTATTTCTGACATTTACGAAGAAGTTAAGGAACTCGACGGGAATTGGTCGGAGCCGATTTATCAAGGCGAGTACGTGAGGGTATCCTTTGAACAAAATCTTACAAGTGAAAATGATATTACCCTTTTTCCAAGAACAATTTTAGGCGCGCCAAAAATTGAAGTTTATGAAAATAACGGAAGTGAAATAATTGCTCAATTTGATAATTTGACCGATGACGAATATAACAGAGTTTTCTTAGACGGTTCAAGTGGGTTTGGAATAGGAAATAAAAGTCGAGACACATTCGACTTGCGAATTATCGACGGAGCAGTAGAGATAGAACATATTATTGACCCGAACATTACTTTTAGCAGCACTCCAGCAATTGATATTTCGGTGGTTGCGTTAGACAACAGAACTTTTGTTTTTGCACAGGCGAATGGAGGCAATATTACATTTAAAGTATTTGATACTAATGGAACAAGTTTAACAGGTTTCGTAGGCGTTCCTGCCGTGCCGACCGGAGCTGGCTCAAGAGTTTCTGCAGGAGTGATAAATTCAACAGCTTTTGCTGTCGCCTGGTTTAATGCAGTAGGCACTGTCCAAGATACTACATATTCTGTTTTTAGAAGAGACGGAACAAAAATTACAGGACCTACTGATTTAGACACAAGTTCCGGAACAGTCGGAGACCCTGCCAGGCCAATTTTAATGAGCAATGCTACCGGCAGTTTTATGCAAATTTGCCATGTTGACCAGGGAGCGAGCGACGCAGATGTAAATATAATACCTACTAAAACATGGAGCGCAGGTACTGGATCTCCGTCAACAGGAGCAGATGGAACGATAACCCCTACTCTAACTTCACAGAATATGATTGACTGCGCGGCTTTAAACAGCTCCGCTTTTGTCTATGCGTTCGTTGACTATGCAGACAACGACACTACTGCTGTTATTATGAATACTACCGGTACTGCTAATACAGTTTCCGCCACGATTGATATTGATGGGGGGACGGTCGGCAGAGGTCAGGTTGCAGTTACTACGATAAATCAAACTTATTTTGCATTCGCATGGTATAATAATCTTCATACAACTATTAATGTGACAGTTAGAACCGTATCCGGAGTTTTTCTGGCTCCTACTCTCGTTGACAAAAATGCTTCAGGTGGAGGAACCGTTGGCACACCAAGGTTAAGAATGGCGACTGTGCGGGAAAGAACTCCTTCTGAAGCGAATAACTGGTTTATTCTTGCATGGAATGACAGACAAGCCGGAAATATTAACGCGACTGTCTACAATGTCAGCGGTTTCAAAAAATATAACTATCTTCTTGCATCTGACCAAAATGTTTCAAGCCCGCTGTTTGATATTTATGGAAGAGATGAGCTAAATAATTTGGGCACATGCGACGAAACTTTCATTTTTGCCTACACGAATAATAGCGGCGGGACATTAGCAAAGACACTTTATATAAACGGAAGTGAGTGGAATGGAGTTTGCGGAGCCGTCCCCGCTACCGACGACGAATACCCTCTCTTCTCGAACTTCGCGGCAAACCCAGCAAACAATTCCGCTTATTCTTCAGGAACGGATTATCAGTTTAATGCGACAATACTCTCAACAAATGGCACTGTTGGAATTGAATTTAACGGAGTTAATTACACAGCTTGGAACAGCACAGCTTCATCACCAAGAGTTTTCAACTTTACATTTACTGATTTAGCCGGAGGAACTTACACTTATTATTGGTGGGCTTACGGAAATGGCACGGATAAAAACTATAATCTTTCCTCGACAAAAGATTATACGATTGCGAAGGCAACGAGCGGAGTTAACCTGACTCTGAATCATACTTCAAGCAACATAACAATCTCTTCTGGGACAAGCATCTGGCTGAATGCGACGCTGACAAAAGGAGACATAGGCAACATTCTTCTTTACAACAATGGAACATTGATAAATAATAAAACTTCTCCTGCCGTTAACTTAACAACTTTTTCTGTCGAGGGATTTTATAATATTTCTGCATATTACGTCGGGAGTGCAAATTACACTGCTAATTGGTCTTATTCATATTGGGTAAACGTCACGTCTGCATCGAATACTCCGCCGAAGATAACATTTATTGAAGCTATCCCGGACACTGACCCAACAGAAGATAATTTTTTCGGGATAGAATTTTATTTCACGATGAATGACAGCGATGGTGTCGATGACTTGAATGATGCGGGCGTTGTCGCAAACTTTACGAGAGCAGGAGAGCCGTTGCGACAAAACTCGAGCTGTTCTCCGATACCCGGAGCAAACACAACAACCTCACAGAACTACTCATGCACAATAGACATGTGGTATTTTGATGACGCGGGATTGTGGAATATAACTCTTTTAGGAAAGGACATCGGCGGAGAGGTCGCACAAAACGTTAACACGACATTCCAGTATAATTTGTTAAAAGCGATTCAAATCTCTCATACTGCACTTAGTTTTGACGCGAGTATAGGAGCTGAAAATCAGACCTCTACAAATGACCCGACTTTGATAAACAACACAGGAAATTATAATGCTGTGAATATCTCATTCGTAGGAATTAATCTTCACGGCGAAGAGAACAGCTCTTTCTTTATTGACGTCGCAAACATTAGCGTTGGTTTGACAACGGGGGCGGCAAATCCTGAATGTAATGGTGCACTTCTTTTTAATGGAACTGTCGTCAATATAACAGGAACGAGTCTGAACAGAGGAAACCACTCCATTAATAACGGAACACTTGGCCAAGAGCAATTCTATTATTGTATCTTAATAGTTCCGAGAGGAATACCTTCACAAACATATTCCACTTCTTCGACTCAAGGATGGAGAATAATAATGCTCGCTGCGGCGTTTGCGATTGGAGACAGAGCTGTAAGAAGAAAGAAGAGAAGTTTGATTGTAGGAGAATTAAGTATACCAATAACTATATTTTCTAAAGAGCTGGGAGCATTAGAAGCGATAACAAAGTACATGAAAGAAAATCTAAGCATGGATTATCATGAGATAGCTAAATTGTTAAACAGGGACGACAGAACTATATGGACCGCTTACAATAAAGCAAAGAATAAAGAAAAGAAGATAATTAAGGTGGAGAAAAGTTTGGTATGGCTTCCCGCATCTATATTTGAAGACAGGAGGTTGACACCATTAGAATCTGTCGTTGTATATCTAAAAGAAAAAGAATTGAGGTATAGTGAAATATCCAAACTGCTTAATAGAGATCAGAGAAATATCTGGGCGATTTATTCAAAGACGATAAAGAAATTAAGATAGGATAATAGAAAAGTAAAGAAATATTTAAAAACTGATTAGGCGTTATATTAAATCAAAAGAGGAAGAATGAAAACAAAAGTGTTCTATATAGGGATGATTACAGTATTGGTTATGTTTTTTCTGATTTTTTACTTTGGAAATTTTAATTTAAGAAACGCGATAACAGGAAGATTGTCAAGCAGGGAAACAAATGCCTCTATATCCGTCGTTGGCGTGAGTCCTGTTACTATAACCGTCTTCAACGGAACATTGACGGGCGCAACAGTAGACCCGACAGAGGATAGCAACGTCTCTATAGTTTTCTATGCGGTAATATCTGATAACGATGGTGCCGCCGACATAAATACAACATTTGTAAGGGCCAACTTTTCCAGAACCGGAGAAGCGGCGTATCATAATAATAGCTGCTCACAGATTGGGGCAAACTTGAATACAACGTCAAAGAACTTTTCCTGCACAATTAATATGCCTTACTTCGCATCCCCGCTTCCATGGAATGTCAGAGTGATGGCGACGGATTTAGGAAATAAGACATTTTTCTATAATTGGAATGATAACTCAACCTTTACCTATGCGCAGCTGCAGGCGATTCAAATCTCACATACTGCCTTGACATGGCCGAGCGTAGCTCCCGGAGATATAAACCAGAGTTCAAATAATGACCCGACCATTATCAACAACACCGGAAATTATAACATTACAAACCTAACATTCCAAGGGTTTAATCTCTACGGAGCAACCTCCTTCATAAACGTCGCAAACATAACTATCAGTAACAGCACGGGATTAAGTGTGGAGTGCAATCCCTCCAACCGAACAGCAGGGGGAACTAACGTGACGGTCTCTCTCGTAAACGGAACTAATGTGCAAATCCCTGCGGGTTTCATCCTTAGAAACGACCACACATCTAACAACAATGAAACAGGACAGGAAGCATTATACTATTGCATCACGACAGTTCCGTCGAACATTCCATCAGAAACATATTCGACTACAAAGGGGTGGGTAATAAAGCTAATTTAAAATGAAAATATCACAGCAAAATTTGGCAGGCGGACAGGGAAGAAATTTTGTTAATATGGAACGCTTAATCGTTATTGCTATTCTAGTTGTTTTTTTTAGCACAGTCGTGAACGCATTTGGAATTAGCTCTTCTTACTGGAGAGGCAACCCTTATCAGATACCGCCGGGAGAGACTGGGACAGTCGGACTTAGATTACAAAATATGGGGACGGACGAAGACGTTACTGTAAGGGCTCGTCTGGTCGGCGGAGGAGAGATTGCCAATGTCGATGAAAAAGATTATCTTGTAAAGGCAGGAACAAAAGACACAGAGGTGCTTGTCGAGATAAAAATTCCAGAGACGGATGCATTAGGAACAAAATATGTCGTAACGGTTACTTTTGAAACATTATCACAAACAGAGCAGGGAGTTGTCAGCGTAGGAACCGGAATAGATACTTCATTTGACGTTTTAGTTGTTGAAGCTCCACCGGCATCGTCGGAAATAGAAATAGGAACTACGACTTGGATAATCGTAGCAGTCATAATCATAATCTTAGCGATATTTATTATATGGCTCGTTAGGAAAGGAAAGAAACCAGTTAGGAAATCCGAAAGGGCAAGGTAATATGCTCTTCTGATAAATGCTTATCTAAAGGAGCGATTAAATTAATATAACTGCGATTTGTAACAATTAACAAATTTTAAATATCTCTTCCTGCTTTGTATGAGATGAAAAAGAAGGTGAGTCTGTTTTTGATAGTTATTTTTCTCATATTAATTATCACTGAATCGTTGGCGTTAACTGTTTTGCCGAAGGAGATTATCACCGGACGCGCTTCCAGCCGCGAAACAAATGCCTCTATAGTTGTCGTCGGTTTTCCAAGTCTGACAATTGAGAAGCCAAGAAATGAAACATATTTTTTAAATACGTCCCTGCTACTTAGAGTTGACACAGATGGAGCCGGAGTGTGGTATAATTTAGACGGCGGAACAAACGTAACATTTACCGACGATGAACTTGAAGAAGAGAGGACTTATTTTAATACAAGCAATGGAGGACATAAGATTTATGTTTTTGCGAATAACAGCGGAGGAGATGTGACTAAAAGAAATGTATCGTTTTATGTTAGTCCCGGACTGCACAATGTCAGCTATAGTAAGTATACAGGCTACGGAAAAGGCAGTTCAACGAACTTCAATGATTTCTCATACAACGAACTGCAAAACTTATCTAACGTTACTCTCGAGCATGTCTCACATGGTAAAATAAAGTTTAATGCTATAATTAATGTAATTGACGACGGAGTACCCGGCGACGGCGTTTCTGATATTGATAATAATCTCAATATATCTTTTAATGAAATATTCTTAAATTCAACAGCTTTGTCGAATTTTAACAAGAGTGCTACTTTAAATCTCTATGGCTTAACTTTTACAAATCCAAGAATGCTGATGAACGGGAAGGTCTGCCCCTCGACAACTTGCACAGTAAATGCATACACCGAAGACGGAAACCTTAGCTTTAATGTCACACACTTCACAACTTTCTCAAGTGAGGAAACGCCTGTCGGAGCGGAATCCGGTAATGGAGGAACTGCGGGCAGTAGTGGAAGCGGAGGAGGTGGCGGCAGCGGAGCAACTGCAATTAACAAAGATTTCTCTGTTGATAAAGAGAACATAAGATTTTCCTTAAAGCAGGGAGAGATTAAAACAGAGCAATTTAGCGTCGAAAATATTGGGGACTCTGAAATAAAAATAAAAGTCAGCACAGAATTGGATGATTTTCTAAGAATCAGCGAAAGGGAGTTTAGCTTAAAGAGCGGGGAGAAAAGAGTAGTCGACGTTGATTTCGTTGCGTCGGAGAAGATAACACCAGACATTTATTTAGGAAAGATTTTTATTGAGGGTGGCGAAATTAAAAGGGAGATTCTTGTTTCCGGAGAAGTTGAATCAAAAGTAGCATTGTTCGACGTGAAGGTGAGTATTCTGGATAAGTCCTTAGAGGTCACCAATGATGAGGAGGTTATTACATTAGTTGAAATATTTAATCTTGAGAGAGTCGGTTTAGTCGACGTTAAGATAATATATGAGATTAGAGACTTTGAGGGGAATGTGGTATTGGAAGAAGAGGAGAGCGTTGGTGTGGAGACAAGGACAAGCATTAACAAAATATTTTCCATGCCTAAAAACGCTCCCGTCGGAAAATATATAATCTACGTCAGGGTAGATTATGACGGACGGGTTGCAAGCAGCAGCGTTCAGTTTGAAGTTGTTAAAAAATCGTTATTGTCCCATAGTCATTATTTTACTGGAATCGCAGTCGGTGTTGCTTTGATTCTTTTCTTGTATATTCTTTATGAGCTTGCGCGAATTAGAAAGCATGATTTACTTTATCATAAATTGAATAAATATTCTAAAGGTAAATTAAAAAAGAGGCGTATATAATTCCTTGAGAGAAAGTTAATTTGATTGATTTTCCTCTCGTGCAATCGATGTGCTATTGACTCTCCGAATTAAGCTTGACTTCTCTTCCTGCAGTACTCCTCGGCTAAAACCTACGGGCATCCTTGGTGCGGAAGGCAAAATGGACTCATCGGCTGAAAGATTCGCAAACTCATCTTAGTGCCGACTCGTCCAATCTGTTTCATTTCATTCAACAGATAAATGGACTCATCGGGAATCGAACCCGAATCTCATCAGTGCAAGTGACGTATCCTACCATTGAACGATAAGCCCAATAGAGATGAGAGATAAGAAGTATTTTTAAATTTTGTTAATCTTGTAGAAGATGGAAGAAGAGATAAATTCAAATTTGAGAAAGGTAAGAGATTTGTCTTACGGAGAAAATCCGCATCAACGTGCAGGACTTTATTCTCAAGAAGGCAGACATCTTGAGCTTGAGTTAATTATAACGAGAGACCAAAATAATTCTCCGAGCGATTTAGTTCTCCCGAATATAGCAAAAGACAAGCCGAGGAATAAAGTCTTTTGCTATAAGAAAGGAAGGGGCGAGCTTTCTGCGAACAACGTCGAGGATATTACAGATGCGCTTAGTTTCTTAAGATTTTTTTCCCGACCTTCCGTCGCTGTTATGAAACATGTGATGCCGTGCGGTTTTGCGACACAGAATAAAGATGAAAGCTTATCTGAAGTTTACAGAAAAGCGCGAGAGGCAGACAGAAGAAGCTCTTATGGAGGAGTCGTTGTTTCTAATAGTTTTATCGACTTGGAAACGGCAAAGACGATTTCCGAGAGTTTTGTTGATTGCGTCGCGGCGCCTGAGTTTGATGAATCAGCAATTAATGTATTTGAAAGAAAAGAGAACTTGAGATGTGTCAAGTTCTCTAATTTAGAGAATAAAAATCACTATGTTAAAAGTTTATTCGGAGATTTGATTCTTGTTCAGGAAAAATATTTTACAAAAATAAAAAGTTACGGAGATTTTATTGTTAATCCTTTTGTTGAAATAGGCGGGAGCATGCATAGAGTTGAAAGGACGCCGACGGAAAGAGAGCTTGAAGATTTGTTGAGTGCGTGGTATGTTGCAAGCGGAGTTAGAAGCAACGGAGTTGTTATCTTGAAAGATGGCGTCAGCATAGGGATAGGTTATTCGACGGAAAGAGTTGGTGCTGTCGAGATTGCGATAGCGAGGGCTTACCAAAAAGGATTTGCAAGAAGAGGAAAAGAATATAACCTTTTTGAGTGTTTAGCAAAGTTGGACGAGCTGCCTGTCAATCCTCTTGAAGGCGCTGTGCTGGCGTCGGACGGATTTTTTCCAAAGGCAGATTCGATTGAATTAATTGGAGAGCACGGAATAAAGGCGATTGTTCAGCCGGGCGGTTCGAAAAAGGATTATGAAATTATCGACGCTGCGAACAAGCTCGGGATTGCAATGGTTTTCACAGGGGAAAGATGTTTTAGACATTGAGCAAATTGTGTTTGGCATTTAGTCTCTTAGGGCTCTAGAAAATTAATGCTCTTCATCCCACTTACGATATTGTTGGAATAATTTAGCCTTCCACTCTTCAGGATTTTTCATTCTTTCAAGACTTCTTTCTTCTAATACATCTAACTTTCCTGAATAATAAACTGACATTGCAACTCCAGCCGTGCTCACTATGGCTCCTACTATTGCAATTCCAAGACAAATTTCACTTAGTTCCATAAGAACGGATACAGTGGTGGATATTTAAACCCTTTGGGTATTTTGTCATCCAACAAAGTAGTAATTTTCTAGTCTTCCCTGCGGATTTTCTCTGCACAAAGCATTCTTTTAATCTCTGTGCCCTCGCACTTATGCTCTACGGGTTCATTAAATAGAAATTTGTTGCTAAAATGTTAACGGCACAGAGTTTCGTTAGAAGTTCTCTGCGTCCCTTGTTCTTAAGAATAATAATAAAATATTCTCAAACTCTTGTTTCTTGCGAAACTTCGAACTTCGGGATATGCAAGCGTCGAGTTTCGTCGAGATTATAATTTAATTAATTTCATTATGAAATTAGGAGGTGATCCATCTGCAGGTTCCCCTACAGATAC
>JACQLL010000060.1 GCA_016234025.1 Candidatus Pacearchaeota archaeon
AAAAATGGAAAAGAAATTCAGAGTTTTGTTTACTTTTTTGTTTATAGTCATATTAATAACCTCGCTGTACATTTTTACTGATTGGTTCTCGAAGATAACAGGCTACTTCGGCGGACAGGACGAAAAGGAAAGCATTGTTCGCTGCTTCAATGAAAAAGACGCGGAGATTTTTTTATCTGACTATTGCGCAGATTGTGAGAGACAAAAAGAAATTCTTGGAAGAGCTTTCAGTTCAGTTCGTTCTTTCGATTGCGGAAGAGAAAAAGAACTCTGCCCAAATGTTAAGGAAGTTCCTGCGTTATATATCGACAAAAAAGTTTATTACGGAGTCAAAAATCTGACAGAACTCGACAGGATAGGAAACTGCGGAGTTTTTTAGATGTCAAGATGCTTCACGAATCCTCCGCACTTTAGTCTCAAGAACTGAAAGTTCTTTTTCATGAGAATTGAACTTATAGTGAACCAACTAAGTTTCTCGGTGTTGGTTCCCTAACACCAAGAATTCTGAAAGTTGAATTCTTGGATGCGCTCAAGAACCCGAAATCTTTGAGGGTTCTTGACGTAGTCCACCAATAAAAAAAGAGAACGAAGTTCTCTAATCTTCGCTTCTCACGAAGCTTCAGAAAACCGAAAGATTAAATTGTTGGACTATATCAGGAATTACATTCGGAAACAAGGCAGGTCAACAACTCAGCTTAAGCTGAGTGAGTTTTAGTATTCATCGTCGGAGGCCCCGCAGCTCTGCTGTGGAGTGAGCGAAGCGAACGGTGGGAGCTTCACTTTGATTGAAAAAATTTAAATAACCTTAATCTATTAACGAAAATGGGATTTTTTCATCGTTGGAAAATTAATAGAGAAAAAAGACAGGAAGTCAAACGACTAAGAGAGGAAACGCGCAAAGAGCTAGAGAGAATGGCGACTGATTTTGGCTTGCCGAGAAATGCAACCTACACAGAGATTGCGAGAGAACAATACAGATGGATTTTAGAATACACCAAAGAATTAGACAGAAATTATGGAACAGATTTAGCCACTTACATAAAAACAATCGGTGAAAAAACAAGAGCTATGCTTAATAATTATGATTTGTCGGAAGATCCTTCGGTGAGCGAAGCGTCGCATCAATATATAATTGCACTGCAAAAGCTTCACGCAGATGCAAGTAAACTCCCGAAAGAATTTCAAGGCGAGTTCAAAATCGACTTATTAAACTACTTTTTTAGTCTTCCAGGCGTATACTTCAAAATTCTAAATATTAAACATGGAACAGAATATCCGACGACTTTAGAAGATGCATTAGCTTATTGAGATTGTATTTCTTTAAGCGAAGTTTCTTCAAAAAGCTTTGTCTTTGGATTATAAAATAATACTCTTTCTTTTTCAGAGTGTACTAAGTAATATCTTCCATTATCCACAAATGGCTTATATCCCTCTCTGAAATATTGTCCGAGTTTCCTACTTTTTGGTCTAATAACGTCGGAAGATATTCCAACTTGGTTTAGATTTTGAATGTTATGCATCCCAATTCTTCTCAAGAGCGAAGAGTCCTCTCCGAATTTTAGAAAATTTGAGATTGGTCCTGTGGAATGTTTTCTTTCTGGTTCTTCGTCGGTATGACTCTCTTCCTCTTCTCTTAATGAACTTAAGAAATGTCGTGGGTCAATTGGCATCTGTAAATCAGTGCAAACTTGTTTATAAATTTTTCTAACTCTTTCCCAGTCCTGCGAGAACAAACGATGCTATTAATGATTGTAATTGGACAAACTCGTCGCTTCCTTCAATCATTCTGAATTCTGTCTCGCCTGTTTTTTCAGTAAGTCGGACTTTTATTTCCGGTTCGATTTGGAGATTCCATATCTCTTTTTGAATTGCTTTGATTATGTCTGTTCCTGAAACACTTTCTCTCAACATTACATCAAGCAGTTTGTCGCGCGCCCCAACAAAATCTCCGGCCAAAGCATAATCCAGGACAACTTTAACATCTTTTGGTTTTGCGCTTGAAGTAACCATTCTTATCATTTCCTCGTCGACATTTGACGAAATAGAAGCAGTTGCCTGCAAAAGATTTATTGCTCTGCGGCAATCACCTTCTGCTGCTTCATACAAAAACTCAAGAGCTTTTTCGCTCAAATTTAATTTTTCTTTCTCTTCAATATTCTTTGCTATCTTCGATATATCTTTTTTTTCGAGAAGTTTAAATCTAAAGACGACGCATCGCGATTGAATAGGGTCAATTATCCTCGAGGAATAATTACAGGATAAAATAAAACGGCAGGTGTTTGAATAATTCTCCATTGTTCTTCTTAATGCCTGTTGCGCTTCTCTTGTCAATGCGTCTGCTTCATCGAGAAAGATGACTTTGAAAGGAAGATTTTCAATCGCCTTTGTCCTCGCGAAGTCCTTAACTTTTTGCCGGACAACATCAATTCCTCTTTCGTCCGAAGCATTTAACTCGAGATAATTTTCTTTCCATTTTTCTCCGAAAAGTTCTTTGACAACTATCAACGCAAGCGTTGATTTCCCTGTTCCGGCAGGCCCGGCAAAAAGCAGGTGAGGTATATTAAGTGACTGGACAAGCGACCGAACTCTTTTTATAATTTCCTGCTGTCCTGCCATGTCCTCGAACTTAATCGGCCTGTATTTTTCTGTCCAAATGTTTGCCTGATTCATAGAATGATTGGGAAAAATAAAGTTTTAAAGATTTGTGTTCAAATCTTTAACCTTCATCTTAACAAGATTTCAGGTTTAAAGATTTGTCCGTCTTGAACAATCGTCTTAACAAGATTTCAGGTTTAAAGATTTGTCCGTCTTGAACAATAGTCTTAACAAGATCTCAGGTTTTAATGCGATAGGTTTAAAAACTACCGCAGAGAAATTCGGCAATGGAATGGCAAAGAGAAATAAAGAATATGTTAGTACATTCAAATTA
>JACQLL010000057.1 GCA_016234025.1 Candidatus Pacearchaeota archaeon
CAGGATGAGGTATAACCATTTCAGACCACATACGAGTTTGGGAAATAAATGTCCTGCCGACATTTATTTCGACTTTCATAAGTTATTTTAACTTACGACATATGTCTGTGGGGAGCACAGGAAACACTAACATTCAGTAGTTAAAAGAAATAGAAAGATTTAAAAGTAGGGCGTTTGCTCTAATATATAGGTTGGAAAATATATAACATGACAGATACAAAATCAAAGGGGAATTTCGACATCTTCTTCAGAAGGAAACCAGCAATGATGCTCGTCGCTTTGAAGAGGATTGCGAGAGTGAGGTATGGAAGCATCTTGGCGAAAGAGGTCGATTGTACTTATAGTCATGCGGTCAAGATTTTGCAAAGTTTGGAAAGATTGGGTCTTGTAATGTTCGAAAAAAAAGGCAGAATAAAATTAATTCGCCTGACAAAGAAAGGACAGGAAGTCGCCGAAAATATAGAAAATATAAAGAGATTGGTTGACTGATGAGAAAAAATATTTCTGGTTTGGCTCTTGCAGGATGTTTATTATTTGGAGGGTGTGTTGAAGACGAACAAAAACCAAGATATATCGAGGGAGTTGTACTGGAAGAGTCGGGCACAGTGGTGCAGAGGCAAAGAGTTATAGAGGAATCTTCTGGAGCTTTATTTGGAAATGAATCTGTTAAAGTTGGGAACCCCACCTATGCTATCAAGTTCAAAAGCGATGAAGGAAAAATTTATAATCTTTCTGTCTGGGCAACAGATAATTTTTTAGAAGCTTTAGCTTTAGCTATTGAAAAAGATACAAAGATAAAAGTAGAAAATGACTCTTATTCTTTAGAAGGGCCCTTGAGAAGAGTAGACGTTGTAAAATGGGACAAGATAGAAGTATTGGGAAAATAGAATTTTGGACTAATAAATTCCCTCGACCTTCTTCATAAAAGTATGAATCCCCTCGACGTGCGACACCTTTGCCTTTAACAGCAGGCCTCTCAAACTTGAGTCGAGTTTTATTCCAAGCTCCTGTAAAATCGCTTTTGTTTTCATATAAATTTCTTTCCCCTTTCTGTCGAAATCAGTAAGAATACATACCTTTTCTTTTTTATCTATTTGTTTCGCTATCTCTTCTATTCTTTCTCTTAATGAAACAGACGTTTTATGAATTTGATAAACTTTATCGAAACCGCAGGCTTTCAGCGACGAAACATCTTTCTGTCCTTCTACAAGTATCACGTAGTCCTTGTATCTTTCTATTTCCTGCTTTAGTTGTGGATTAAATTTCATTTTGTTAATATTAAATCCAGTATATCGTGTTTGTGAGGTTCTTCGTTTTTCGCTCTTGTGTCATCTACTTCATATTCTCTTTTTTTTATTATTCTGAATTTGTCAAAAGTTTTTATTAGGTCTTCTCTCTTACTTATGTTTATGGTCTGCGGCTTTTCAGTATATTTCATATTCAATAAAAACGATAAATAAGCTATCCCATCATTTTTTAGAACTCTAAATATCTCTGATGCAGATTTCCTCATATTTGTGAAGTGTAATACTGCGTTGCAGTACACGGCGTCGAAAAAACTTTCATTAAACTCTAAGCACTCTGAGTTACCTACGGAAAAATTGAGGTTTTTTATTTTTTCGGCGTGTTTTGCTTTCTCTATTGCTATTTCAGAGATATCCACCCCCCAAACTTCATAACCTTTTCTTGCTAAATATATAGAATTTCTCCCTGAGCCACAGCCCAAATCAAGTATTTTATCTTTTTTCTTTAGATATTTCTCTAGTTCCACTATCTCTCTAGATGGTAGGCCTTCCCAGTGAACTCCTTCTTTGTATCTCTCGTTCCAAATTTCGACCGCTCTTTTTGATTTCATTTTATATGACTGACCCCGACGGGATTTGAACCCGCGACACCTGGATAACTCCATCATAGCTTTTTAAGTCAACCATCTTCTCTCTTTAAAAGAAAGTTACTTTCTTAAGAGTCCAGTGCTCTAACCGGGCTGAGCTACGGGGCCTGAATAAATTGCGTTGTCAGAACTTAAAAAACTATCGAGTTATCTTTTTCCGCTCAGCTCAAGGAAACTTTTTATTTCTTCTTTGAAATCGACGACATCTTCTCGTACAAGCGACTCCATCCTTTCGACTCTTGCCGGAATTATAAATTTGTTATAAACGTCTCTTATAAATTTATAGAAGGGAGAGGATTCCCATTTGCCTTCGGGGTCGCTGATTAAATTACCAGTTATATCGATGGAAACTTTGCCTTTGTTCATCTTTTTTCTTTCGCCGTCAATCTCAACTTCTACTTCCGTCAGTCCCGATATTTCGAATTTTACCTTATACTCTGATTTGAAGTAGTCAGATATCCCTCTCGAAATTTTCCATTCAATGCTTATATCTCGTTTGTTTCCTTCTATTTTCTCGGCATATTTATCTTCTGTAACGCCATACCCAGATTCTTTAAACCACGAGTGAGCAAAAGAATAAAATGCAGGAAAATCAAATAAACCGGAATGTTCTACCTTCTCTTTTATTATAGATTTTTTTTCAGCCATCTTTTATTTAAGTGTCTTGTTTTCTATTTAAAGATTGCTAATTCTCGGAAAGTTTAATTATCGCCTCGTTGTTGGTCTTCGATATCTCAAGCTCAGAAGTTTTCACGACTAATAGGACTTCCTCTGTGTCGCCCGGAATTCTTAGATTCGTTATCGACAAACTTTTCTTAGCTCCGACATTTATTTCATTCATCTCGAACGATTTTATAATTTTCCCGTTGACTAAAAATTCGAGTTCCGATTTCTGCACATCTTTTAGTCCATAGTTAGCAAGTAAAACCTCTGCCGAAAGATATCTTCCGGATTTCTCCGCTTCTGCTTTTTCTATTATCAAATCGCCGAGCGATGGTTCTGAATACAATCGGTTTATTTCTTCTATGATTGTTTCGTCTATCTTTTGATTGCAGTCAGTTACAGGATACATTATGCTGTTTTTGTTATTGTTATGGTCGAAACCAAGCGCGTGAAGAATTTCATGGATTGCGACCTGTGGTGTGTCGCATTTTTCTTCTCTGTAAAGCGCGACTTTCCCGGCTTTTATAACAGCGTATCGGCTTGAGTTAATTATTATCGAAGGTCCGCCTTCTCCCGCAACGAAATGTCCCTCTTCTTCCGGCTCTGGCGATATATTAGAGCACGAGAAAACAATCTCCGGCGAGTTTTCAGAAGAATAAAAATTGAGAATTGTTATTCCTTCAAGTGTGGCAAACGCCCGCTCCACGTCGAGTTTTTTTTGTGCATTGCAACTTCTAGATACACTATAACTTATATCTTTCTCAACGTATCTCATGTTCGGATAAAACTGCGAACTTTCCGACGGCAGATTATAAGACAAATTAGCGTTATATGACTCAAATTCTATTTTTTCTCCTGGAAGATTTAACCAAAGAAAATACGAACCTGCGGCAAGAAGCCCGAGAAGTATTATCAACACAAGAAAATCGACAGCTTTCATTCACAATAAAAAAATACCAAATTTATAAAGGTTGTTAAAGATAACTTTGCAAAATTGCTCAAAGTTCTCTAAAGTAGTTTCAGCAAACCTTCAATAGAATCTATGCTGTGTGTTGGCTCTCCTGTTTCTTTGCTTGGAGAATCATAAGAGCGATCGCCTTTCTGAATCCAACATGTTTTGCACCCCGCCTTATTTGCAATAGCTATTCCTCGAGAAGCTCTATCATCGACGACAACGACTTCTTCTGGTCTTAATCCAAGATTGTCAATACAATTAAGATATTGCTCTCTGGTTTTTTCAGACTCAACCAATATAATTTCGAAATACCTTGCAATCGGTTCTATTTCTTTCCATCTTTTTTCAGAAGTCGTTTCAGCCGTCTGTGAAATTAGTGCTAATTTATATCTCGGCTTTAAATTTTCTAAAACTTTTTTTGTAAAAGGAAACAAACCTCTATCTCGTTCGTACAACGTCCCGACCCAATCAAAAATTATTCCTTTAATCATGAACAGTGTTATGTCAAGATGCTTTGCGAAACCACGCACTTCAGTGCATGGATGAGCATCTTGAGCATCCAAAAGTCTCACGCAAACCACGGACTTTAGTCCGTGGTGAACACAAAGACTTTTGGATATATGAGGTTTTTTAAACTTGCTCCTTCTTTTAAATAAATGAAATACAAATTCATCCCGCACACAGCAGACATAAAATTCAGGGCTTTCGGCAAAAATTTAAATGAAGCATTCGGGAACAGCGCTTTGGCGTTTTCCAATTTTGTTTCAAAAGGACAGAAAATAAACCTGAAAAAGAGCAGGTCTGTTAATTTATCAGGGACTGACAAAGAGAGTTTGTTTTATAACTTTCTGGAGGAAATGATTTACCTTGTTGATGCAGAAAATTTTATCCTCGGTAAAGCAGATGTTAAAATTAATAAAGAAGGAAAAAAAGCAAAAGCAAATTTTTTCGGCGACGATTCTGCGAATTACAAAGGTCTCGAACACGTGAAGGCAGCTACATATTCAGAGATGATTGTTAAAAAAGATAAAGATAAATGCGTTGTCCAATGTGTGTTGGACGTTTAATGAATTTCTTTTAAAATTATTGCCGTTTGTGTTTTTGCCACACCGGAAATTTTTCTCAATTTATCTACTAGGAATTTATTGAGGTCATCAATCGTTCTCTTTTTCACTCTGATGACTATATCATTCATACCAGTGATAATACAAACTTCTTCGACATCGTCCAATTTTTTTATTTCATTAGCAACCTGTTCCTGATTTTTCCCGCTTTCCTTAAGATCGTCGTAGCTTATATTGATTAAAACAAAGGCGTCAATTTCTCGATTAATTTTTTTGTTATCAATTTCTACCGTATACTTTTTTATCACTTTTTCATTTTGAAGTTTTTTTACTCTATTATGAACTGTTGTAATCGGCTTTCTAACTATCTTAGAAATCTCTCTCATGGAGAGTTTTGCGTTTTGTTTTAAAATCCCCAAAACCCTTAAGTCAGTTGCGTCTATTTTCATAATGGAATATTTTACCAGAAATATATAAATCTTCCGTTTTTTCTGTAAATTTTACAACTTTTTTAGGTATAAACTTATATAGATGTGAAAATTAATTAGTATATGAGTGTTGATGATATCTTGAATAAAGTAAGCAGTGACAGAGAAAGGTTGACAGCAATACGAGGTGCAATGAACCATCCTTCTCTTTCAAGTAGCGAAAAAGAAACTCTAAAGAGGGAAGAATGCAGAATTACTGGACAGGACTACGGTGCAGTAAAGAGATCTGAAGAACAAGCGCGAAATGAAGCTCAAATGAACAGAGAAATTGCCGATGTAAATATGGAATATCTGAAAAAAAGAGACGAATTATCTAAGGAGTGGGAAAAGTATGGAAAAGTTGTTCCACCAAAATACAGCAGAACATTTGTTCCATCAGGTGTTCCTCATAATCAAGGAACACACCATATCGAATTAGTAAGGGAGAGATATACTACTAATAAATTCGGAAAGAGTAAAGAGTTGAAAAATGTCGAAAGAAAAATGGCTCAACTTGAAGAAAAAAATAGAAAAGATGTTGAAGCGATAAAGAAAAAACATGGTAAATAAATTAGGATAATTAATCAAAACCCTTAAATTCTCCTCCTTCTTATCGAAGTTATGTCAAACGAAAATGTCCACATACTTCCAAAAGAAAAAAACATGCTTGTCCCAGGCGTAGTGTTTGCTTCTCCCAAACTATTTGAAAAAATAGAAAAAGACGCAACTCTGGAGCAGGTGAAAAATGTTGCGCAACTTCCGGGAATTGTCGAGAAGTCGATAGCAATGCCCGATGCTCATCAGGGTTATGGTTTTTCCGTCGGTGGCGTCGCTGCTTTTGATTTGGAAAAAGGAATCATTTCTCCGGGAGGAATCGGCTTCGATATTAATTGCGGAGTTAGATTGTTAAGAACAAATCTTGAGAAGAAAGAATTCTTGAAAAAGAGAGAACAAATTTTAAGCGAGATGTATAAACAGATTCCGAGCGGTGTTGGAAGAGGCAGTGAATTTAAGTTAGGTGATAAAGAGTTGGGCGAGGTCTTGGAAAAAGGAGTTCGTTGGGCAGTTGAAAATGGCTACGCAAATTCAAACGACGAAAACCACATCGAAGACAAAGGTTGTATTCACGGAGCTAACCCAAGAAACGTATCGCAAAGAGCAAAGGCACGTGGGAAAAACCAGCTTGGTAGCATTGGAGCAGGAAATCATTTCTTGGAAGTGCAGTTTGTCGAGGAAATTTTCGACGAGAAAATAGCTGATACATTTTCTCTTTCAAAAAATCAGGTTGTCGTTTTAATTCACACCGGGAGCAGAGGTCTTGGGCATCAGGTCGCTTCCGATTATATCAGGGCAATGGAAAAGGAATTTGGCTGGGAAAATTTACCGGACAGACAGTTGGCTTGCGCCCCGATAAATTCAAAACTTGGAAAGGAATATTTGTCTGCGATGGCTGCCGCCGCTAATTTTGCCTTTGTTAACAGACAGCTGATAACTCATAAAGTCAGGCAGAGTTTTGAAAAATATTTTTCCAAAGTCAAAATAGAAGTAGTTTATGACATAGCGCACAACATTGCGAAGTTTGAAGAATTTTCCGTTAACGGAAGAAAACAAACTCTTTGCGTTCACAGAAAAGGCGCGACTCGTTCTTTCGGAAAAGGCAGAAAAGAAATTCCGCAAGATTATCGAGAGGTAGGTTGTCCTGTTTTTATACCGGGAAGCATGGGGACATCTTCTTACGTTTTAGTTGGAACAAACGATGCAAGAGATGTCTCGTTCGCATCGACGGCGCACGGAGCAGGAAGAGTCCTAAGCAGAACATCTGCGAAAAAGAATCTGTCTTTGGCAGAAGTAAAAAGCAAACTAAAAGAACGAGACATTTTAATAAAGGCAGGAAGTGAAAAAGGAATCTTGGAAGAAGCTCCGGAAGCCTACAAAGATGTCGACGAGGTCGTGCGAGTCAGCGACGAGCTTGGCTTGGGAAAGAAGGTCGCCAAGTTAAGGCCGATGGGCGTTGTTAAGGGTTAGTGAGAATTCTTAGAACAAGTTGGTAAACAAAGTTCGCTTCCTAAATTAAAGTAAAAAATAAGAAGCGAATTTGGGAAAATTCCGACGGCACAAAGCAGATTGCCGAAGGCAAAGGAATTTTCTGTTTACCATGTGTTTGAAGACCGAGC